>CAZBXR010000040.1:0-20879 GCA_964496145.1 uncultured Chthonomonas sp.
GCGCATGCTACATTATCCGTGAGTTGACGCGAGGCTGGAACTCGTCCGTGATTGACCATGGTCATGACGCTACATTCGTTTCCGCTCGCTTCCAAAATGGAACGACCGGCGGGGCCTTTTATAGCGCCACCGGCGATGAGCAGATTCAGCTTCGAGAGCAGCACTACTTCTCGCCAGACGTCATTCTGCACGAGTACGGCCATCACCACATGGATTCCATGTTTGGAATGACCGACTATCCGCCCAACTCAGGTGGTCCTCACGGATTCCTTGATCACGTAAGCAACGAGCTTGCTTGGTCCGAGGGATACGCGAGCTACTTCATGATCATCATCCAGAACGAGAAAACGTATAACAACAATTCTCCTGGAAACACATGGAGCTTCGACCTCGAAGACAACTGGGACGGCGACAGCAATCCTAACGGAAACACGAGTGGAAACACAAATGCTCTCGGGTTCGATACCGAGTCGGCAACTTGTGCGTTCATGGTCGACGTTTGGGATACAGCCGATCCAACTAACGATCCATTTGACTATGTTCAAGCAGGTGCAGGCCCATTGGCCGATATCATGCTGAACTACAACCCAGGCGGCCACAACCCGTACATCATGCAAGAAGCAATCGATGGCTGGTGGGTTCGCAACCAAGCGAAGCGACCGGCAGTCAGCGGCCAAGCCATGACTCACGGTATGAAGCAGGCTGCCACCCGTCCAACCTTCGGGTTGTCCAGCGGCACCAGCGGATGGTTCGGAACTTGGTACTGGAGAGGCTACGGACGTGGATCCTTCGATATGAGGAACTACGGTAGCCAAACTCAATCCATCAATGGAACGTATGCATGGCTACGTGCCCCTGGCTATAACGACCACAACACGGGAAGCCAGATCGGTGGCGAGCCTGCACAGTCTGTGCCAGCCGGCGGTACGGTTAGCACTTGGGCAACAACGGAAGATGTCTTCAAGGACGAGTACGTGCTTGGCACTTACACGATTACAGCAGGATTCTGGGATGCGGCAAACACGTATCGAAATCTTGATGTGAACGAGTCCGGAACGGACACCGAGATCACGGTCAACGTGGTCGATGACAATGTTGCTCCTTCAAGCGCAACAGTGGATGACGGTGTTGTAACCAACAGCTCCACTTCCTGCCCCATCGACGTTACAGCCTTTGATGGCGAATCGGGAATCCAAGGGTATTGGGTTCAAGTCGGAACCTCCTCTGGTGCCGGCAACGTCAAGGCGTTCTACTTCAATGCAACAGAGGCGACAAGCTGGAGTCACACGATCACCGGCCTGAGCCTCACGGCAAACGTGAAGTACTACGTCACGGTCGTTGCTCGAGACCAAAACGGAAACGACAAGTGGGCCTACGGCGATGGATTCTACTCCTTCGACACGTCACCGCCTGTGATGGGCACCGTGACCGATGATGGAGCGACCACGACCAATGCAACTCAGTTGCACTGGGTCGCCAACGCTTCCGACGCTCAATCCGGCATCGTCGCATGGTGGTACTGGATTAGAGATGACTCGACGGGCGCCGCAGTTCGAGGTTGGACGAGAATTCCGACTGGAAACGTCACAAGCTGGGACTACACGGCTACGGGCCTCAGTCTCGTTAACGGACGACAGTACACCATTCTCGTCTCGGCTGAAAATGCCTCGGGGTACTACGGCTATGCTGAGGCGAATGGTATTCGCGTAGCGATCAATCGTGTCTTGAGTGGACGAGTGGTCTTCCAAGATCGCTCACTGAGCGCTCCATCTCTCAACGGACGTCAAATCTGGGTGGGTGTTGGATCACAATCTCCATCTGACCGATGGTTTGATGTGGATCGATGGGTCCTCACCACAATCAACGCGAGTGGTAACTTCTCGATCCCGGATAACACCTGGTTCGAGGCCAAGCGGATCGTGGTTGTGCCTGCGCTCCAGACAACGTGGAAGACCAAGTCATTTAACGTCAACCTGAATCCAAACGCAAACACCAATCTCGGGAACATTGTTCTCCAGGGCGGCGATGCGAACGGGGATCAGGCAGTTGACTTGCTTGACTACTTCGCCCTCTCCGACGCCTATAACACGGTGCCAGGAGACTCAGCATGGGATGCCTTCGCTGACTTCAACGAGGACGGATCGGTCGACTTGCTCGACTACTTCCTCCTTAGCGATAACTACAACACGGAAGGCGACTGGTAAGAACTAGCTCACTGAACGTGTAACAGGAAGGCCGCCCTACACAGTAGGGCGGCCTTCCTTGCTTCTTAAGACCTTGCAAAGTGGGGTCAGTCGATAATAACGGGGAGAACTACCGGTCGTAGCTGTGCGGACCGCTGAAGGTACTTGCGCACGACATCGCCCGCGGCATGCTCCACAATCGTGGCATCCTTCCGCTCCGCCACATCTAGGTTCTGAAGTGCATCGTTCACGATGTCTGGCAAGGCATCGATATCCCTTTGGGGGCCGCTGTACCCCACGGCGCTAATCACCGGTAGCCCCTTCATGGTGCCTGCCTTCAGGTTCAGAGGGATCGCAACATATACTGCGCCCTCCGCTGCGATGAGGTTCCTGTCTCGCATCACCGCCGCACTGATGCCCACGTTTCCAGCGCGGTCCACCAACATGCGGCCATGAGCCACGGCATCGGAAAGGTACGCGCGCTCTTCGTCAATCACGAGCGGCACTCCAGCCTCCATCGTAAACATTCGATGCTCGGGGTGCCCGAGCGCCTTGGCGATTGCAAAATAGTGCTTCTGGTGGCGTGGTTCGCCGTGGACAGGCGCGACGTAAAAAGGCCTTGTCAGGTTGAGCATCATCTTGATCTCTTCCTGGTACCCGTGGCCACTTGCGTGGATCCCGGCATCATGCTCGTACACCACGTTCGCACCCAGCTTGTAAAGTCTGTTGATCATTCTCCAGATCGGGCCTTCGTTGCCGGGGATAGGCCTTGCGGAGTACAAAATCGTGTCGCCGTGTTGGACCTTCAACCGGCCGTACTCCGCCTTGGACATCTGGACGAGAGCAGAAGTCGTTTCGGCTTGGCTGCCGGTGATGAGAATCACGATTTCCTTCGCATCAAACTTCGAAATGTCTTCGAGGCGAATACGAATATCTCGCGGCATCTTGATGTAGCCCAATCGGAGACAGATCTCAATGGTCTGATCCATCCTTCTCCCGGCGATGGCAACTCGTCGGCCTTGTTCTGCCGCGACATCAAAAACCTGTTGCATCCGGTGGATGTTGCTACTGAACATCGTCACGAGAATCCGGCCTTCGGCGGCGGCCATTGTCCGGCGGAGCCCGCTGGTCACGGAGCTTTCACTCGGTCCCCAGCCCGGACGATCCACGTTTGTCGAATCGCTCAAAAGACAGACAACCCCTTCTTCGCCTAACTCGGTGAGGCGCTTGTAGTCGGTGAATTTCCCGTCCACAGGGGTGAGGTCAAACTTAAAGTCGCCCGTGAAAAGCACATGGCCATGGGTCGTGTGGATGCTGATCGCGGATGTTTCTGGAATCGAGTGCGTGACCCGAATGAATTCTGCTTTCAATTGACCGAGGTCGATCACATCCCCCATCTTGACAGTCACAAGGTGAAGCTCTCGAACATCGAGCTTCTCATCGACTTTGCGCCGAATCATCGCGTGCGTGAACTCGGTGGCGAACACGGGCACATTGAACCTCTTCAGGAAGTAGGGAAGAGCTCCAATGTGGTCTTCGTGAGCGTGCGTGATAAGCACCCCGCGAAGCTTGTCTTGGTTTTCTTCAATGAACTTGAAATCAGGAATGACAACGTCAACTCCTGGTTCCTCGTTCGTTGGGAAGGAAATGCCGCAATCAACGAGGACCATATCGTCCCCCTGGATTACCGCCGTACAGTTTTTGCCAATCTCGGCAACTCCTCCTAGAGGAACAATAACAACTTGGGTCATAAAAGGAACAGGGTACCTTTTCAGGTACCCGTTCATGCGTTTGATGGTGTGCTTCCACGGCGTTGAGGGGATTGCCGCGTTTGCATGATGAAAACGCAGCGCCCCTTGCGTTACGTCATAGTTTGGCCGCGAAAAACTTCATCAGCTTCACCGTGTTGATGAGCCCCAGGCTTTTGCCCATACTCAGGTTCCGCCCAAAGAGGTCAAAGACCACCTCGTCTTCGACGGCAAGGTATTCAGAGACGGGGCGCCCATTCAGTCCGGTCGAGAGAACACTTGCAAGCGCCATCGCGGAGATTCCCTGAGGATTCCCCACAAAGAACTCTAGATTTGCCGCGTCTGGAGAACCCGAGACCCAAAGGTAGGCATCACTCTCACACCCAGGGACCTTGTGTTCCTCGGAGAGACTTTTTGCCCTTTCGACCGCGGCGGTATACCCATCTGCGATCGAAATCAAGGCATCCACTCGGTCTTGGCCCTGAAACAGGCTCAAGTCCTCGAGGATCGAAGCGATTCCTGGCGGGTTGGCCATTAGCGTTCGATGGGCATACCGACCGAGTTGCCCCACTCAGTCCAGCTTCCATCATAGTTCCGGACCTTCTGGAAGCCCAAGAGGTGCTTCAGGACAAACCAGGTGTGGCTGCTTCGCTCGCCAATTCGGCAGTAGGCGATGGTCTCGGCGGCGGGATCGAGCCCCGCTTCTTCGAGGTAGATCGTTTCGAGGGCTGGACCAGGGAGGAAGCAACCGGTCTCGGCATCCACGGCTCGTGCCCAAGGAACGCTTGCCGCCCCTGGGATGTGTCCGCCTCTCAGAGCCCCCTCGTTCGGGTAATCCGGCATGTGAAGCCTATCGCCGCTATACTCCTGCGGAGAGCGCACGTCCACGAGTTTACCGTTGGCCCGCACATGCGCCAAAACCTCGTCTCGAAAGGCTCGCTCGGTCGAGTCATCTCGGTCGTGGGCCGAATAAGGGACCCCCGCAAACGAAGCTCGCTCTCGGGTCATTTCTCGTCCTTCCTGCATCCACTTCAGTCGGCCGCCGTCCATGAGGCGCACGTTTTCGTGACCGAACAAAGTGAAAATCCACAAGGCGTAGCATGCCCACCAGTTGCTCTTGTCACCGTAGAAGACAACCGTGGTGTCGTTTCCAATGCCGTTTCTGGAACAGAGTTCCTGAAAGGCTTCTCGGTTGATAAAATCTCGGTTGGTGGCGTCGTTCAGGTCGCGAGTCCAGTCGATCTCCACCGCATTCGGGATGTGGCCAGCCGAATACAGAAGAGGGTCTTCATTCGACTCGACGATACGCACATTGTGGTCATCCAGGTGTTCCGCCACCCAGTCTGTCGAGACCAAAATGTCGGAATTCGCGTATCCGCGAGCTGAAATGTCAAGAGCAGAAATGGCTTGGTTCATGAATCTGTACTTTAAGATCCATTTTACCAGCCGTCCCTAGTGCCAATCCTCAAAATCGAGCACGATCTTGCCTGCATTGCCTTTTTTCAGCACTTCGAAGGCATCGATCGCCTCGGCGGCCGCAACATGGTGCGTCACAACGGGGGAAAGGTCGAGGCCCTTGTTGACAAAAAGATCAAGCATGTCCTCCCAGGTCTTCCAAATCTTGCGCCCCACGATGCCTTGGACATCCAGCCCCTTGAAGATGATTGAGTTGAAATCGAGCGTCTGCTCGGAGTGGGGGAACACTCCCAAAAGACTGACCCGTCCTCCTGGTCTCGTGTGCTCAATCGCCAAATGGAGGGAACTCGGATGGCCCGACATTTCGAGAGTGGCATCCACACCCAAAGGAGCAATTTTGCGTAGCTCACTGGAAACATCCCGCTTCATGGGATTGAGAATGGTGTCGATCCCGAGTTGCTCGGCAAGGTTGATCCGGTAATCGCTAATCTCGGTGCCGATAATTTTCGTCGCACCCAACGCCTTGCAGATGGCAACCGCAAACAAGCCGATCGGCCCCAGGCCAGTAATCAAGATCGTGCGACCCTCCACAGGGCCCGCCATGACGGTGTGAACGGCGTTGCCCACCGCATCGAGCATCGACGCGACCTCACGGGGAATCGAGCTTGGGATCAACCTTGCGTTCTGGGCCGGAATGACCGAGTATCCGCGAAACCCTCCGTCAATATCGACCCCCAAAATCGTGGTGTTGATGCAAACGTGCCCTTGGCCGGCCAGGCATTGAAGGCAATGGCCACACACAATGTGGCTTTCGCTTGCGAAGAAGTCGCCCACTTTATGGCTCGTAACTCCGGCGCCGAGTTCTTTGACGGTTCCGCAAAACTCATGCCCGATGATCCGTGGTGGATGAATCCGGTGGCTGGACCAACTGTCCCAGTTATAGATATGGAGATCGGTGCCGCACACCGACCCTCGTTCGATTTTGACAAGTAGTTCCCCCGGCCCCGGGGTGGGAATGTCGACATCAATCAGCTCGATGCCCGCTTCCGCTCGCGTCTTTGCAATGGCTTTCACGTACCGCTGAGGATACCGAGAATCTTCAAGCTTCTGAACAAGCAAGGCGGTCTACAATCGTAGACCGCCTGCCCCGGAATGAATGGAAAATGCTTGTTTAAGCAGCTTTTTGTTTCTTGGCTACGCGACCTTCGGTCACTCGCAGCTTGGTCTTCTTTGACAACGGTGCGACATCACTCTGAATTCGCTTGATCACCTGTTCGGCTCGAGTGCCTTGGGCAGGGACCGTAGCGGTCTTTGCGACCACCGAGATTTTCCCGGCAGGGCCGCGTCGGTTCTCAAGCCAGTTTTCCATCTTTGCCAGCAATCGTTGGAGAACGACTTCGGCGCTAATGTTGGTGCTTGGCAAGATCACAGCAAACCCGGTGTCGCCAAATCGGCTCACCACGTCCAGACGTCGAACGGTTTCTTTCAAAAAGTCAGCGGCATCGGCAATGAAGTCTTGAACGCAGACATCACCGTAGTAGTCGCGCAGTGTTCCCAAGCCTTCGAAATCAAGGCCGATGAAAGCCACTGGCGTGCCGTTCGAGGTTGCGCGGTGGACTTCCTCCGCGACTCGCGAATTGAAATAGGCTTCGGAATAGACGCCGGTCAGCGGATCGAGGATGTCGTCATCCATGGCTGCCGTTTGCTTCTTCAGAATCCGGTCGCTGGCCTCTTCGTTGGTGAGGATGCGTCGCAGCTTGCCCAACGATTGTCGAAGAATGTGCGAGACGTAGTTGCAGCTAATTCCGAGCTTGTGGGCAATCTCCGTTTGGCTCATTGCCTCGAAGTGGAACATGACCAACACGCCTCGCTCCAGGTCGCGAAGTTGCTGTACGGCTCGCTCCAGCACGACTCGCTCTTCCACACTCAGTTGCTCTTGACCAAAGTCCGTCGCATCGAGCTGATCCATATCGGAGGAGCCATCGTCATCGTTGGAAGCGCTCTGGTCGAGCGAAGCCACCTTCAGAAGCTCTTGCGTTTGGAAAACTTCCTCGATCGCAGACTCAGAAATCTTGAGTTCTTCGGCGATTTCCGCAGTCGTCACTTGGCGTCCGTGCTGAGCTTGCAGCATGTTGGCCGTCTTCGTCACCTTGTGGCGAAGCTCTTGGAGCCAGGCCGGTTGACGAATCGTCTGCGTCTTGTCGCGAAGGTAGTGCTTGATCTCACCCGCAACGAGGTGTGTTGCATAGGTGTTGAACCGCACTCCCGCCGTCGGGTCAAATTTGTTCAGGGCGTTCAGAAGGCCGATAAAGCCCACTTGCACCAAGTCTTCTTGTTGTTCAAGTCCCGAGAATCGGCGAGCAATTCGCTCGACCAGTCCCGAGTACTCCACCATGATCATGTCTTTCAGATCAGGGCGTTGATTTTCCAGATATCGTAGAACGAGACCCTCTTGTTCCGCTCGAATATTAGATTGATCAGACATTCCTTTCACTCAGTTGAATTGGTTTTCGCTTGCATTCCGTTTCCAGCGCTCCTTTCCCCATCGTCATCCTAACTTGGGTCGGGAGAATTCCTTTCGATTTTCTGAGCAGCGTCCGGCTCAGATCGGCACAGGTCGCCTCTTCCCAGATGGTCTGGGAAGAGGCGCGATTTCTATTTCATTTCGTTGACCAGGGTGAAGACCGGGGTCATGACTGAGATGGCGATGAATCCTACAATGCCACCCATAAAGATGATAAGAAGCGGTTCGATCATCGAAGTAAGGCCCTTCACGGTTGCCTCGACTTCTGTGTCGTAGAAGTCACCGACCTTCACGAGCATTTCGCTCAATCGGCCAGATTCTTCACCGACGTCGATCATGTGCGTGACCATGCTCGGGAACAGTCCACTTTGAACCAGCGGCACGGCCAGTCGGTTTCCTTCGCGGATGCTGCTTCGAGCTTGATCGACGGCTTGGGTCAAAACCGCGTTGCTCAAGGTTTCGCCGACAATTTCGAGACTGCGCATCATCGGAACACCCGAACTCAACAGGGTTCCGAAGGTTCGGCAGAATCTCGCCACCGACATCTTCAGCGAGAGTTCACCCATCACCGGGACTTTGAGCTTGAACCAGTCCACCTGGTAGGCGCCCTTTGGCGTTTTCGCCCAAGTCTTGAACCCAACGAACATGCCAGCAAACAGGAGCAAGATAATCCACCAGTTCGCATTCATGAAGTCGCCGAAACCAAACAAGGTTTTGGTGACCGGCGGAAGCTCGACGCTCATACCCGTGAAAATGTCCTTGAACTTCGGCAAAACGAAGCTGAAGAGGGCGAACAGCATCACCATCGAGAAGATCAAAACGAGGACGGGATACATCATCGCGCTCTTGATCTTTGCCTTGATCTCGGCTTCGTATTCAAGGAAGCCGCTCAAGCGCTCGAGAATGATGTCCAAAATACCGCCGATTTCAGCGGCTCGGATCATGTTCACATAGAGTTTCGAAAAGACCTTTGGGTGCTTGGCGAGGGCTTCGTTCAGCGTGATACCCGCCTTCACGTCGGTGGAGACTGCCTCAAGCGTGTTCTTGAGGATGACGTCTTTACACTGCGTGGTCAAGATGTCGAGACATCGCAAAATGGGGATACCGGCGTCGATCATCGTCGCAAACTGTCGGCTGAACACGACGAGCGACTTCGGTTTGATCTTTCCGCCGACGGCTTTCTTACCCTTTGACTTCGAAAGCTCAAGTTGAAGACAGTGCAAAGACTGCTCTCGAAGTCGAGCAAGGACTACCTGCTCGTTTTCGGCTTCCATGACGGCCTTAAACTGCCGGCCCGAAGCATCCATTGCTGTATAGAGAAAATTTGGCATCCGTTGCGTCTCCCGAGATTCTTTGTGTGCATAGACAGGGCACAAAGAGTCTCCCTTTCATTGTCTGTTCCTGGCGGGGATTCTTCACCCCGCCAGAAGCTGTACGTGAGGGCCTCAGGTTCAAAACCCTAAAGCAGAATGTCGAGTCACGACCCGGAATCAGGTAATTGAACCTGAGTCTCTCTGGATCGTCCGTTGAAGGTTGCGGTGATCACCGCAGTGCCCTTTGCACCCGCCTGGGCCCGAATGGTGGTGTAAGCAAATCGAGATCCCTTCCGAATCACGACCGTCGCGGGGACCTTGAGGCCAGTGTTGTTGGACACCAGCGAGATCGTGGTCGCGGCCGGAGCGGGAGCGGAAAGCTGGACCCGAAGGACCGTCGATGTATTTGCGGCGAGTCGCGCGCGATTCGATCGAATGCTCGCCAATTGAGGCGAGAGAACAACGACTTCGCGATTCACTTGGTGGTTGTTCGCCATGATGGTGAGCCCGACAGTGGTGTCGGTTCCCACTCCCACCGTGCGAACCTGAAACTGTCCTTGCCGCGATCCAGCAGGAATCTTGAGATTCGTCCCTGGCTTCACCAGATTCACATTCGAACTCGCAATGTTGATGATTTGACCGTTTTGTCCCGCCGGGCTCGCGAGAGTCACCTTGACCCTCAAGAGAGAACCCCCAGCGATTTCCGTGGGTGCATCGACAGTAAGAGAAGCGCCCGGTAGGGCGTCCAACGCCTTGCGGACATTCACACGGCCATATTCCAGCCAAGTCCCGACCGTGTCTGACGAAACGCAGATTCGGTCGAAGATACTCGCGGCGTTCGCCTCGGCACCATCCTTTTCCCACATGAGGGCGGCAAGACCGGCCACAAAGGGAGCGGACATACTGGTTCCGCTGAAGGACTCGTAGGTGCCTCCAGGGGTTGTACTGAGGATCTCGACTCCAGGAGCCGCCACCTCTACCCACGAGGGGCCGTAGTTCGAAAATGAAGCTCGAGCATCTCGGATATCGGTGGCACCGACCGACAAAACGCCGGGGCTTGCCGCCGGATAGCTCTGCCGGGACGATCCCGCGTTTCCGGCTGCGCCGATTACCAAGACGCCCTTCCCGGTGGCAAAGGCAATGGCTTCGTCGAGAGCGGCACTTTTTGAGGTGCCCCCGAGGCTGAGCGAGATGATGTTCGCACCAGAGTTTGCCGCCCAGGTGATCCCGGCGGCGACGTCGGCTACTGAACCACTGCCGTCGCTCCCGAGAACCTTCACGGGGAGAACTTTGGCTCCGGCTGACATCCCGGCGATGCCGACTCCGTTGTCTTGAATGGCGGCAATCGTGCCGGCACAGTGCGTGCCGTGACCGTTGTCATCGTCGGGGGTTTCCCAGCCGGTGACGAAACTTTGGCCTGGCAAAAGCTTGCCCGCGAGGTCGGGATGGTCGAGGTCTACACCCGTGTCCACGACTGCAACCACAGGCCCGGCCCCAGGAATGGATTGAAAGACCTCGAAGCCGCTAAACAGGCGAATGGAATTGAACCCCCACTGGGAAGATGCCCGAGGGTCGTTAAATTCCTTGAATGCCTTTACGGTGTAGTTCGGTTCGGCCCACTCCACCCCTGGCATGGAGCGCATCCAGCGCGCCGCGCTTTCTGCGGTTTCTCGGGGCCCTACGGTGTACCGCTGGAAATCACGGCCTGTAAATCCGTTGGATCGCTCCAGCTGAAGGGCCGATGCCACCGCGATGGTCATCGGATGAATCCCCGATGGCCGAAATTTGATCAATATCTCAGGCGAATTTGCCCATGCAGACGAAACGCTCCCCAGCACGCCTGCAACTAAAACCCACTTTGCCTTGCACATGGAATAGGGGGTTCCCTTTTCGGAAACCCCCTTTCCCTTGTATTCCGGCTAGGAATCGATTAATCTCGTTCGATTGCTGCCAGTATGTTTTCTAGTTCAGCGTTATCGGGGCCCGATGCTTCCCGAATTTGCTTGATGATTGCCTTCGATTCTTCGCCTCGTCCGGACTTCTTTGCGGCCTGGGCCAAGTTGAGGACAATCGTGAGGCTGTTTGGAACCTGAGCGTTGGCAAAACGGAGCATATTGTACGCCTCGTCGTGCTTGTCTTGTCCACCCAGAGCGGCGGCGAGTTCCGCATAAGCAGGCTCGCAGCCGGGGAAAAGGTTAACAAGTCGCGTCGCGGCATCCTGGGCATCTTCCCAAAGCTCCAATCGGTTTGAAGCGGCAGCGGTGACCAACCACATAGGCCAGTAATCGCTGAGCCAGTTCTTCATCGGCTTCAAGAGTCGCAGGGCGCCTTCGTAGTCATTCTCTTCGAACAACTTCTTGGCGTTCTCGACGGTCTCCACTCGCTTTGGCTGCTCCAATCGAGTCAACCACTCTTGCGTTTGAGCGGCCGTGTTTGGATCAGGATTGCTTTGCATCACGTTCTTCAGAACGTTGGGAATCTCGAATTCTCGGCCAGCCGCGTCCAGCGTGCGGGCGTACTCGATCAGCAATGGAATATCGTTTGGAGCTACATCAAGGCAGTCCTCGTAGAAGTCCATCGCTCGGTCAAACTCGCCCTTCTGCGCAAGCACCGGAGCGTAGTATCGCTTGACGATGGTGTTGTCTTCGAGAGTCTCCAGGCCGATGTCGAAAGCGCGAATGGCTTGATCTTCTTGACCTGCATTGATATGGGCAATCCCGAGCTTTGCGTGCGCAGCCCCGTTTTGCGGGTTCGCGTCGATCAGGCTCTGCCACAGCGCAGGAATCTCGTGAGCGCGATTGGTTTGACCCAAAACCTCGGCAAGGAAGTCCATGCTCGGCTTGTCGTCGCCTTCCATCTCGATTGCCTTTCGGAAGTTTCGCTCCGCGTTTACGGGCATACCGAGTTGAAGTTGCACGATTCCAAGTCGAGTGACAATGGCTGGCTCTTCTGGCTCGATGGCCGAAGCCTTTTCAAAACTGTTTGCCGCGTCTTCCAGGCGGCCCATGCTCTGAAGCAGTTCGCCGAGAGCGAAGTGCCCGCGACCATCCTCAGGAGCAGTGGCAATGACATTTCGAAGGCGCTCTTCAATCTCCAGCGGGTTTCCGATTTGGAAATTGCTGCAAGCTCGGCTCAACTGCACGAGAGTGAGATAAGGGGCCTCCCAATCAGGATCCAATCGCGCGGCTTCGATGAGCTTGTCCATGCTCGGAGTGGGCGAAAATTCCTCAGCCACTTGGCCTTGGGTCTTTTCGATGTACTGCAGAGCGTCGAACGCCTCGAGGAACAGCAAAAAGGCCTCGTGGTTCTGAGTTCCAAAAAGATTCTCGTCAGAGTTGAGTTCCTCGGGGAGGGCGGCCTCGGCATTCGAAGCCACCAGGTCTACCACGCCGCGAACTCCTTGGAAAAGGGCGGTTCCGCCAAGATCAAATTCAGCCTCTCGTTGAGGAGTTTCCGATCCATTGCGAAAGGAGCGCACATGGAGCTTCAGCCCGGAGTCGCTCTTCGTCAAAAGTCCATCGACGCATACGTCGGCCCCTGCCTGATCAAAAAATTGGTTGATCATGTCTGGCTCGTTCAAAACCTCGGCCGCATTCACGTTGGCGAATCGCGGGGGTTGCTCAGACACGCGGATCATATAATTGACCGGATTCACTTCTTTCCCCGTGTTATTGCGAACAATATCACAGGCAAAGTTCGCAATCTGCCGGGCCAGCGCAGGGGGGGCATCGGGGCCAGCATTAAAGGGGAGAACAGCAACTGTCATAACCCTAAGATTGTACCCGCAGAGGGGGATTCTTAAGGGCCAAACCGCGTAGTATGGGTCCAGTATGAGTAGAGCCTTGTGTTGGATACGTCGCGATATCCGTTGGAATGATCACTCCGCGCTTGCCTGGGCCACCGAGACGTGCTCAGAGGTGGCCGTCGTTTTCGTTTTTGACACCACCATCCTCGACGCCTTAGAAGACAAGGACGACATGCGGGTGACCTTCATCTGGGATTCAGTGGCAGAGCTCGCAGGCCAACTCGAAGCCCGAGGGAGTTCGATGGTCATTGCGTACGGCGATCCTGTCGAGGAGATCCCTCGCATTGCCCAGGCTTTTGGTGCCAGCCATGTGGTGGCGGCGCGAGACTATGAGGCTCCCGCGATTGACCGAGACGCGGAGGTCGAAAAACGGCTCAAATCGCTCGGGTCAGAGCTTGTCCTCCTCAAGGATCAAATCGTTTTTGAAAAGGATGAGATTCCGGGACCCCAGGGCGGCTACTACAAGGTCTACACGCCCTTCCAAAAGGCGTTTCGAGCGCGTATGACCCTGGCTGACTTTGCGGAAAGGGTTCCGAAACCAGAATCGCTCGCCACCAAAGAAGCGATTGAAAAGAGCGGAATCTCTACCAAAATCCCGTCGCTATCCGACATGGGATTCACCCGGCGAGAACCTTGGCTTCCCGCCGGGGAGAGAGCGGCCAACGATCGGCTGGGAGCTTTTCTGCAGAAGGTCGATCGTTATGGTGAGGAGCGGGATTTCCCGGCTCTCGAATCCACGAGTGGGTTGAGCGTCCACCTTCGGTTCGGCACCCTCTCGGTACGATCTTGCTTCCGCGCCGCTCTCCCCGAGCGTAGCCCGGGCATGACCAAATGGTTCAACGAACTGGTGTGGCGTGAGTTCTACAGCGTGATTCTGCAGGCGTTTCCGCATGTCCAAACCGGGTGTTTCAAACCCGAATGCGACGATGTGCATTGGGATGAAAATGAGGATGCTCTCAGGGCTTGGCAAGAAGGGAAGACGGGGTATCCCATTGTCGATGCGGCCATGCGATGCCTCAACGAAACCGGGTGGATGCACAACCGCTTGCGGATGATCGTGGCGTCGTTTCTGACGAAAGATTTGCTCATCGATTGGCGCAAGGGAGAAGCGTATTTCGCCCAAAAGCTCCTAGATTTCGACTTTTCGCAAAACAATGGCGGGTGGCAATGGGCCGCCTCGACGGGGGTCGATGCCCAGCCCTATTTCAGGATTTTCAACCCCATTCTCCAATCGAAGAAGTTCGATCCCGAGGGCGTCTTCATCCGCGAGTGGGTTCCTGAGATCGCCGCTCTACCCAGCGAGTTGATCCACGCGCCATGGGAAGCGGCTGAGTTCGATCTGCTGGCTTCAGGGGTCGAGTTGGGCGCAACCTATCCCCGGCCCATCGTCGACCACTTTGTACAAAAAGAGCAGGCTATTGCGCGGCTCGCCGCGGTCAAGCCTGCTCCAAAGAGTCCTTAGCCGTTTCGCTTGGCGAAATCGGTCATGAAGGCGGCGAGTTCGTCGCATCCTTGCTTGGGGAAGCCATTGTAGATGCTGGCTCGGCACCCGCCCACGCTGCGGTGGCCGTTCAGTTCTTCCATCTTGTTGGCTTTTGCTTCCTTCAAGAATTCAGCGGTCAACTCGTCGCTTGGTAGCGTGAATGTCACGTTCATCAAGCTGCGATTTTCAGGAACCGCGTGCCCCTTGAAGAATCCGTTGGAGTTGTCGATCGCGGAATAGAGAACACCGGACTTCTCTTGATTCATCTTGTGAATCGCGGAAAGGCCGCCAAGCCCGAGCATCCACTTGTAAACGAGGCCCATCACGTAGATCGAGAAGCACGGAGGCGTGTTGTACATGCTGCCGTTCTTCGCGTGAATTCGGTAGTCGAGCATCGGAGCGAGCCCGTCAGGAATCTCATCCAGCATGTCTTCGCGCATCACCACGAGAGTGCACCCTGCGGGGCCCATGTTCTTCTGCGCGCCGGCGTAGATCACAGCGTACTTCGACACGTCAATCGGTCGGCTGAGGATGTCACTACTGGCGTCCACGATCACGCGGTCACCGAGATCGTGATCCCCAAAGATCTCGACTCCTTGGATGGTTTCGTTGCTCGTGAAGTGGAAATACTTCGCTCCGGGGGTTTGCGCAAGCGATGTGAGGTCAGGAGCGTGGTTGTAGTTGCTCGCCTTCGCATCGTACAGCACATTGGCCTTGCCGACGAGGTTTGCAGATTCGATGGCTTTCGCGCCCCAGGCACCAGTCAAAACATAGTCCGCATGGTTGCCAGCGCCCAAAAAGTTCATCGCCAGCATGGTGAATTGCGTACTCGCGCCTCCCTGGAGGAAAAGGACTTTGTAGTTCTCAGGAATCCCCATGAGCGACCTGAGATCGGCCTCGGTTTGCTTGATAATCGCGTCGTAATCCTTTCCGCGATGGCTCATCTCCAGAACGCTTTTCCCCGAACCCTTGTAGTTGATGAGATCTTTTTGGACCTCTTCCAGGACAGGGACTGGCAAGATACAAGGCCCTGCAGAGAAATTCAAAACTCGATCGTACGCGTGTGCCATACCTAGATTGTATCTAAAGTACGGAATCTGAGGGTTGCAGCGTCAAGGATGAGGTTGAGGTCTTGACATAAAAATCTTCTGTGAAGAAGATATGGTGCGCGGGAAAGGACTCGAACCTTCACGCCTTGTGAGCACTACCACCTCAAGGTAGCGTGTCTACCAATTTCACCACCCGCGCAGGATAGCAGGCGAAATGATACCACGCGGGAGCGGGATTTGCAAAAGGGAGGGTCGCTTCGCTTGAAAATATCGACCAAAAGCAGGGCTTTGGTTGACGAATTTCTACATATTCATCGAGTAGAATCAGGCACATGGCGCACGAGAAGATTCTGGTGGTAGGGGCTCGAGAAAACAATCTCAAGAACATCACGGTAGAAATCCCCCGCGACCAACTCGTGGTCATCACCGGGCTCAGCGGAAGCGGAAAATCGAGTTTAGCCTTCGATACGATCTACGCCGAGGGCCAGCGCCGGTATGTCGAGAGCCTGAGCGCCTACGCTCGCCAGTTTTTGGGCCAAATGGACAAGCCTGACGTGGATCACGTCGAAGGACTCTCGCCTGCCATCAGCATCGACCAAAAGAGCGCCTCGCGTAACCCGCGTTCGACGGTCGGGACCGTGACCGAAATTTACGACTATCTGCGGATTCTGTACGCCCGGATCGGAAAGCCGTTCTGCCCAAACGGGCATGGCCCCATCGAACGCCAGACCACGGAGCAAATCGTCGACGCGGCCACCAAATTTCCCATCGGAACCAAGATTCAGATTCTCGCGCCGGTGGTGCGGGGTCGAAAAGGCGAATACAAGAGTGTCATCACCGACGTCGCAAAATCTGGATATGTCCGGGTGCGCGTCGATGGTGAAATGTACGAAGTCACTGACGATATCCCGATGGATCGGTACAAGCAGCACACCATCGAGGTGGTCGTCGACCGAATCATCATGAAAGAAGGACTGGAGCGGCGGCTCGCCGACTCCGTAGAGTCCGCGCTCAAGATGGGCAAGGGGATGGTCACGCTCGCCTACGAACTCGCCGATGGCACCACGGCACCTGGAATCGAGACTCCCGTGGGAGAATTGATGTTCTCCGAGTCGTACGCGTGCCCCGTGTGCGGATTCAGCATGCCCGAGCTCGAACCCCGCATGTTCTCGTTCAATTCCCCGTATGGAGCCTGCCCCGAATGCACCGGATTAGGAACGAAAACCGAATTTGATCCCGACCTTTTCATCCCCGATCGATCGAAGCCAATTCGCGATGGCGCCATCGCTCCGTTTGTGTACAAATCCGGCGAGACCAAAGACTGGTGGCCCGATGTGCTCGACGGAGTCGGCAAGGCCCTCGGTTTCGACTCGAACCAACCCATCGGCTCGCTGAATGAAGAGCAAATGCACGCCATTTTGCACGGCGTAGACAAACCCATCGAGGTGACCATGCGATACGGAACGCGGTCGCGAACCTTCTCCTACAACTGGGAAGGGGTCACGGCGGTTCTTCGCAAGCGGTACGACCAAACCGAGAGCGAATGGGTGAAAAACGATCTCGAACAGTACATGAGCACGAAGCCATGCCCCTCGTGTGCAGGAAAACGGCTAAAGCCAGAAGTCCTGGCCGTGCGGGTCGCCGAACGGGATATGAGCGAGGTCACCGGATTCACGGTCGATGATGCGGTGGAGTTTTTCACCGACCTCCCGGGCAAGATGAGTTCTCGCGAGACCACCATCGGCGAACGCGCCGTGAAAGAAATCATCGAGCGGCTGCGGTTCTTAAAGGATGTGGGCCTCGGATACCTCTCGTTGAACCGAAATGCGCGCACTCTCGCCGGGGGCGAGGCCCAAAGAATCCGGCTCGCGACGCAGATTGGAAGCGGGCTCATGGGCTGTCTTTACATCCTCGATGAACCCAGTATTGGTCTTCACCAACGCGATAACGAAAGGCTTATTGCGACTCTGACGCGGCTCCGCGACCTGGGCAACACCGTCATCGTGGTCGAACACGACGAGGACACGATGCGAGCGGCCGACTGGCTCATCGAACTCGGTCCCGCCGCCGGGGAGAATGGCGGCTATGTGGTCGCGGCCGGAACGCCGCTGAACTTTATGCAAACGGATTGCGAAACCGCCCTGTATCTCACGGGGCGCAAGCAGATCGAGGTCCCTGCCGAGCGGCGTCAGCCACGGACAGCAAACCCTCTCTTGGGGGCTCCCAAAGCTCAGAAAGTGGCCGAGAAAAAGAGCGAATACGCCGTGGTCGCTCCGAAGAAACCCGCCAAGGCGAAGAAAGAGAAGCAACCCGCCTCCGCAAAATCCTAAACAGTCCTCAATTCACCTCTCAAGAACCCGACCGGCCTCGCCGGCGGGAGTGAGTCCCAAATTTTTTGGGACGAACGGGGTGGGTGGGCAAGGCCGGCAGGGCCGGAATGCATATTTTGCCAGCCTCGGTCCGTAGAACCACGGCTGGTGTCTTGCCTTTTCTGACCCAGCGGGGCAAGCGTTCCAGCGCTTCGTCAGGAATGCGAACACTTTTCAAGCCATTTTATGGCTTGAAAAGTTCAACTAGGGTTTCATCATTGACCCACTTAGCTGTCCCATTGTAGAGGGCTGAAGGGAGTGTTGAAACCGCCACTCCGGCCACAACTAAGCCCTTTCCGGAAAATGCGAATGCCCCTTTTTGCACCCCGACTTGGATGTTTACTCGTCCGAGCAAGTATGGCACTCCGTCCTTCATGAAGCCGACTATGATGTTCGAAGCATCTTGCTCAGCATCAGACTTCTCTTGACCGACTAGCAAGACAATCTCTTCGCCCTTTGATGCAAGGAGAAAGTTCGCTGGCCATAGAGGGCTGATCCGAGTCTCATTCCCTGTTGATCGAGTTGTCGCTATCAAGTCATTCCCCCAACGAACAGACAACTTGAATCCTGGAAAGGCTATATCGAAAGGGTGCCCCGCTACAATTTGTCCTCGAATCAAAAAGCAAGGGTTTCTGAGATCGTAAGTTGGGGTGGAATAAGTTCCTCCGTATGATTTAGACAACTCACCCGGAACATAGCGATGCTCTACACCTAAGTTCATCACATTACGTGTGGTGCCCGTGGCAACAACATCAAAGGTTCCCGGGCTCGCTCCGCTCGGCTTAACGTAAAGCGAGCGTTTCTCGACTCTGAAAGTCCCGACGGCACTTGATCCCTTAGACGGGTTTACAGAGGCGAATTCGGATTCCGGGGGGCCAACTAGTTCAACCGCAAAACCAAGTCTTCCATCTGCCCGTCCAGTACCGAACGGGTCGCCGCCGGGATGAGTCTTGAGGGAGGGTTTTAGTGCTGATCCTGGCTTTGGCCCATTCAGATTGGTGTTGTGCTGTCCATCTTGGCGTTTGTACGTAGATGTCGAAGGTTCCGGTTTGGGCGGGCTCTCGGGGAGAGACCTTGAACCGCCCCCGAAATATGAGTTAATCGCTGACGCAAGTGCTGCCACCAACAACGCCACTAAAATTGTTAGGACACGCGACGAAACAGATGCCTGGACAGACGACAAGGTATCCTCGAATCGTTTCTTTACTCGCTTCCTAAGTGACGTCTTCGGGAAACGTCGCAGTTCCACGAGGACGAGAGACTTCAACTTCTCATGTTCAATCGCGTAATCGCCTTTTGTGCAGTGGTTAACCAACATGGCGAAAGTTCGGCATCTTGCAAACAGCCCCAAGTCATCTCCGTACTTGGCGCTAACGAAATGCCAAAACTCTTCATAGTCCCTCTCAGCTTTTACCGCGCACCGCCTGGTTGACTTGCCGGTAGAAACATCGATAATTAAGGACGGGTTTTTTTTGGCTTGGGCAAAAAGCTCGTCCATGCTTGCCTCAACCTTTCGTCGAGCGATCGTGATTTTGTCGGACGGAATCAATGGACCTGGCATTACTGGTTACCTCCACCCTTCGTAATCCGTTCGAGCCGATCCGCTGCACGTTGAATGTCTTCAGGACTACCGCCCCTGTCGATGATGGCCTTGAGGGCTTCCACCATGACTGATGAAAGGCTAGGCACCCCTGTCGGAACTCCGTGTTGAAGCGAAGTGGTCTTCTGGTCTCTCAAGAGGCCAAGAGCAACGTCACGGTGCACGTAGCTCCCTTTCTCGCCGGAAATGTTCATGGTTAGCGCGTGCGCGTCTTTCAGGCGCTCGTATAACCGAGATTGAGATACGCCCAACACCTCAGCAATCGATGAGATGGGAACAGCTGAAACTTTTGTGCCGTCACCCACGTCAATCTCCCTAACGACGCTCTCAAACAACTTTTGGTCCATGTAAGCCCCAGATAAATAGGCTTGCAGTATACAAGAAAATTTCAACCAGCGAGAAATTTTCTTGTGCGTTTTAGTCTTTTTTATTTCTAATCACTGTCAATCGTCACCTTGGTGCGACCGATGGTGTTTAGAGCCTATCTTTCTAGCTGGCTTCATGTTGGAGCAGGAGTCCTTGAAATTTGCCAGTGGGATTCCTCCAGCTCTATCGCCGGTCATGTTCAATTCTCACTTGGAGGGGCGAGTCACAAAAGAATTAGAGAGCCATGATCGTATAGATTGTGTGATCTCTGCCGTAGCTGGGCTTCAGGAAAATTTCCATTGTTCCGGAGATCGTGTTGATTTGTTTCAGTCTGCCTGACCTTGTCTGGACAATCAAACAGCATCGCCAAAGGATATCTCAACCTGAGTTAGAGCCTGGACAGTAGGGTGAGCGGAAGTAGTCTATGACCCCTGCAGGAATTTTTCCATCGAAAGATGGGGGATTCCCACTTCTTCGTATTCTTCCGAGCACACCTGATATTCGAGCCGTTCGTAAAACCCGACGACCACCTTTCGGGCGTGGAGATACATCCGGGTAAATCTGTTCTCTCTCGCCCAGCGTTCGGATTCGTGAACCATCTCTCGCCCGACACCCCGGCCCTGGCAGTCAGGATGGGTCGCTACCTGCCGCATCTGAACGGTCCCCGCGTCCAGGGGTTTCAGTACCAGGCAACCCGACAGGGCACCCTCAGCATCCAATGCTAGGAGCGTCCTTTGGCCCGCTTCCGCTTCCAACTCTTCATCCGTAAAATCGAGCCCCAGGGGAACCCTCAGGACCATTCGCCGAAGCTCCACGGCCTTCCAGTAGTCGGGCGAGCCGTGTTCTGCCCAAACAAATCGCATCAGTCCACCTTCTGGTTGACGTGGTACCGAAGCTCTTCCGGCTTCAGAATGACGACGTTGAGATGGGCCAGCCGCATAAAGTCCTCAAAGCTGACATCGGCGATTTCCCCGTTCTGGTCAAACTCTCGATACATGTTGGTAAGAACCTCTTGGACGGTGG
>CAZBXR010000041.1:0-20627 GCA_964496145.1 uncultured Chthonomonas sp.
AGCACTACAATGACACTGTAGGGGTCACAGGTTCAAATCCTGTACCGCCCACCATCTTTTCTCGTTCCAACCGTATGCCTTGGTGTGTCCATTCTTGGGTACATCTCTCGACGGACATGCTCGCGTCTTCCCGTACCAAAACGCCGGGGTAGGCTTCCACTCAGGAGCCCTTGGGAATGATGCACGACCAATCCATTCAAACGATCCGCTCGGCATTCGCCCCCACAAGCTCTCCTCCCTATTGGCAAGAGGCTCGGTTCACCCTAACGACTCCTCGCGGAGCCGCGAGAACCCAAGCGATAGGCGAACTCCACACCCAGGCGAACTCGATTGGATACAAGAACGTTTTAGAAATCTCCGGCTCTTCCCCGCAACCTACAGGAGTTGCCCTGAGTGCGTTCAATCTCGTCACCGATATCCCGGGCGTTGAGGGTACTGCCTCGGTCGAAAGCATCTACCAGGCCAGCAAAGTATTCGAAGGGGGCGGTCCATACGAGGATCTCCTGAGGACCGACTCTCGATCCGCAAAACTTGATCCTCGAGTTAGAAAAGGGGGTTCCCTCGTCTCGTTCCGGCTCGGGGGCATCGAATATCCCGTCGACCCGCCAAACGCCTTCTACCATTGGTTGTACTTGAGAGCGCTGCTCAAGGCGGACATCTCCATCGTGGAGTTGAGCACATTTGACGCATTCACCGACATCAAGTTCAATCCGGTTATAAGCGTGAGTTGTCAGGCTCAGGCAGTGGCCAGCATTGTCGGTTACTATGGCGGGCACAAGGTGATTCCCGACCTCACGACTTTCCAACAGTACAAGCAAGTGTTCATCCGCTGAAATCTTCTTTAGGAGCCAAGGCAACTCAACGTTCGAGAATGTTTGGCACGGATATTGCGGGGTCTCCCTCAGGGAGTCTCACATGCAGCCCAACCGAATTCTTCTCGCCGTTCCGTTTGCCCTCATCCACTGCGGGGCCTTCGCCCAAGTCGCCTACTCAAACTTCGGGGCGGGTTACACCTACGACCTAGGATCGGGTGCCACGCTCAGCGGAAAGCAATCCGCGGTCAATTCGAGGCGGGATCAAGGATTTCAATTCATTTCTGGGAGGACAGGCACCGTCGCGTCCATCCAAGCCGCGCTCGCTTGGGTCATCGGCACGAATGCGGCCACCCTCTCCCTCTACAACGACAACAACGGCATGTTGGGGTCGCTTCTCCTCTCGGCGAACCTCACCTCTTTGCCCGCGCTCACCGGGCAGTATTTCACGCCCACAAAGATTACTCCCACATCCACCGCGACCCTCCTTGCAGGATCAAAGTACTGGCTGGTTGCGACCTCGGCTCCCGATGCGTGGCTCAGTTGGCAATATGTCACCACCGGCGTTCAATTGCCTCGCTACATGCGCATGGACGACGGCTCCAGCATCTATGACCCGGGGAAGAAGCCAGGCGCCTTTGAGATCGTCACGAAACCCCTTCCCTCCTTCATCCCGGGAAGGATCAATCCCAGCAAGAAGGTGCTCTCTGGGACAGAAGAGCCCATCATGGGAGTCTCCTCGACTCCACTCGAAATGCCTATCGAGACCGTTCCAGAACCCACAACGGCGGCGGTGATTGCCGCAGGAATGGTGTCATGGATTCGCCGACGACGCAAGAGCTGAAAGAAAGTCGTATCATAGCGGTGTCATGCCGACTCCAGAGGTTCTGAATCAGGGCCGCTTCCAGGTCATCGTTAGCCCCTTCTCACGGTCCGGGGCCTCGAAGATGGAAGAACTTCAAGCTTTGCTGGAGGACCACGGCGACGTCAAATCCTTTAAGGACTTTGATGACCTAGAAAGGTTGCTCCTCCAACAGGTTGAGGCCAAGAAACCCGTCGTCTGGGTCGGCGGAGGAGATGGCACGATCCGATTTGCCGCCCAGGTCTTGAAGCATCAAGAGATCGCGCTTGGCATTCTCCCCCTCGGGACCGGGAATTCGCTCGCCCGAGACTTGAATATTCCGCTTAGTCTGGACAAGGCCGTCGAGGCTCTCTTGCACTCCCAAGAAGTCGAGCACATCGACCTTGGCCTGTTTGGCGACGAAGTTTTCGTGAATGTCGCCACCCTGGGGGCAAGTACCCAAATCGCAAAGGGCCTCCGAAAAAAGGAGAAGCGATACCTTGGAATCCTGAGCTACATCCCTGCCTTGCGCCGGGGTCTCCCCCACCTCGAATCCGTGCGAGTTTCGCTCCACTCGCCCGATTACAGCTACACCGGGAGAGTGGTTCAGCTTGTGGTCGCCAGTGGCCAAAACCATATGGGCGTGATCAAAGTCACGCAGAAGGCCGACATCACCGATGGCAAGCTCAGCGTCTATCTCGTCCGCGACGAAGGCAAAAAGAGCCTTATGAGATACGCCCGTGCCCTCGGGATTCGGCGCCAAGAGCTGGCAGGGAACGTCGACTCCTTCGAGACGGATTGCATCGATTTGCGCCTCCCGAAACCTCAACCCTTCGTGATCGACGGCGAAACCCGAATGACAGACCAGGTTGCTATTCGCATCTTGCCGGGGGCACTGCGTGTCCTCCTTCCCTACGATCCACAGCACGACGATCCAGCCCGTTCCGAGGTATAGTCTAAGGCATTCCCCTCGATAAAAACAAGCGTCGGGGCGTGGCGCAGTTTGGTAGCGCGCTTCTCTGGGGGGGAAGAGGTCATGGGTTCGAATCCCGTCGCCCCGACCATCTCCTCATTCGAATCACCCGTGCAGCGCACGCTTGCCGGACGAGAGCGAGTATCCTAGCGAACAACATAGATGACGCATCGCCGAGATTGGTTAGGGGCACTTGTGGGGATACTGACATTCCTTGTCGGCATCGCCCTGCTCACCTACACCTTCAAGGTCGCCCTTGATTTGTTCAGCATCTCACCGGCGGAGTCTATCGGGATCAAAAAGGGCGAACCGATTGATCCGGCGATCACGGTCAATCTGACCGTGTACTTGGTGCAGCGAACCATCTTGCTGCTTTTCATGTGCTTTATCGCCTCCCTGATCACAAATCGAGGGATTCGTCTGTACACCTCTCGGCGAGACGCCGCCACCGTGGAAGCGTCTCCCAAGAGCGAAGCCGCCTAGTTACCGGCCATTTCTAATTCGAGACCGGGATCGCTTTCATCGACGCAAGCCGCGATGGTCAGGTCGCCCGTCACGTTCAAGACCGTTCGGCTCATATCCAAGATTCGATCCACGCCCAGACACAGCCCGATGCTCTCGGGCGGCACGCCTATCTTGGCCAGAATGATAGCGATCATGGGCCACGCGCCCCCCGGGACCCCGGCTGTACCTACTCCCGCCAGAATCGCGAGGCCCATCACCATAGCTTGTTGACCAAGACTCAGATCCACCCCATAAAGTTGTGCGAGGAAGAGGATCGTGATTCCCTCGAAGAGCGCGGTGCCATTTTGGTTTGCCGTCGCCCCCACCGTGAGCACAAAGGTCGACGAGGCAGGATTCAGACCCACATCCTCTCGTGCGGACTTGATCGCCGTCGGGAGCGTGGCATTGCTGCTACTCGTACTAAAGGCCGTCAACATCACGGTTCGAATCTGCCGAAAGAACTGCATGGGATTCCGCTTGGCGATGAACTTGAGGGCGAGGCTGTACACGCCGAACTGATGGATGGCGAGCACGACCAAAACCAAAACTACATATTTGCCAAGAGCCACAAACGCCCCCACCCCCGTACTCGCCGCCATCGCGAAGATCAGAGCAAAGACTCCAAACGGAGCGAAGCTCATCGCCATTTCGATGATACGCATGCTGACGGCAAACAGACCTTCAAGGAACTGCTTCACCGGAAGGGCCTTTTCGAATTCGACGCTAGTCAATGCCAACCCAAAGATGAGCGCAAAAACCATGAAGGGCAAGATGCCTCCCTCCAGCGCCTTCACCGCGGAGTCAAGCGGGTTCTTGGGGAAGAGATCGACAATCGTATCGGCGGCAGACTTCGCTTCTTCGCTCGTCTTGACGTTTTTCGCCGCATCCTCGGCCTTCCCGTACGTCTTCTGGAGGTCGGCGACTTGAGCCGTCGAGAGCCCTTCACCTGGCTTTACGAGGTTCACGGCCGCGAGGCCCAGACCCACGGCGGTGCCGGAAAGGAGGAGCGTGAGTCCGAGGGCTTTCACCCCGATTTTCCCGACTTTCGAAGCCTCCCCTATCTCGGTGACCCCGAGGACCAAAGCCGAGAACAGCAAGGGGACGACAACCATGAAAATGAGGTTGAGGAAGATCTTTCCCGTGGGTTGCGCGAGGTTCTTCACGACCCACTTGAGACTCTCATGATCCGCGCCCAGCGTCGCCTGACAAACCCCACCCACGATGCCCCCCAACAGGAGAGCCACAAGCACTCGGATGTGGAGTGGAACAGCCGAAAGAGACTTCAACATAGTGAGGCCATTCTATCCCGAAACGGCCTCTGCCCCGATGGTAGAATCAAATTCAGCTTCGGGATGTAGCTCAGTTTGGTAGAGCGCTGCGTTCGGGACGCAGAGGTCGTGGGTTCGAATCCCGCCATCCCGACCATCCTCTTCATGGAACCTCCTTTCAAGATTCTCTTTGTCTGCACGGGCAATATTTGCCGTTCGCCCATGGCGGAGGCCGTGCTTCGGCACAAGGTGAAGGAAGCCGGGCTAGAGAACGAGATTCAGGTGGATGGCGCGGCCGTGGCGGCTTACCACGTGGGCGAACCAGCTGATCCACGAACGATCCGGACCCTCGCCAAGCACGGAATCGATGAACCCAGCTTGGCCCGGCAAGTAAGAACCAGAGATTTCGAGGAGTTTGATCTGATAGTGGCCATGGACATCGGTCACTTCACAGCCCTTTCACGTTTGGCGGGGGCTCAACGCGACAAGGTCATTCTTTTTCAAGACCTTGCGCCCGATTCGCTTCCCGATGAGGTTCCCGACCCCTACTATGGGCCTCCTTCCGGCTTCGATGAAGTCTACGAAATCGTAGACACCGGGACTGAGGCTTTCCTCACATCCTGGCGCGCCCGTCGCCTACAATGATATAGATGGTCGTCCAACCTTGGTTCCCCGAGCAGGTGACGGTTCCGAACAACGTCGCGGAATCTGCGTACGGGGTGCGCCTCCGGTTCTTGCGCAAGGTCGGCACGATGCACTTTCTTTCTCTTGTCGGGGTTCTGTCGATTCGATTTTTGGGCTTTCCAAGGGTTCCCATTGAATACATAGCGGCCCTCATCCTCGGTTGTCTGGCCCTGCTGAACACGGCCCGGAGAATTAAACGAGGAGGCTCTCTGGATCGAATGCTCAGCGTGCTTCTCTTCCCTGCCATCGCTTTTGGCTATGGGTTGCTCATCGTCCACCCCCCGATTTTGTTCCTTTGGTACGTTTCTGCGGGTTGCGCGATCGGCACCGTCGGCTATCTCTGGCTGTGCGGGTGGGATTTCAGCTTTACGGGGCAATTTGCAATTGCCCTCATCTTTGCCATCCTCGGGATTCTCGCCGCACACTGGCTCGGTCATCTCCCTTCGCACCAGGTTGGCTGGGCGATCCTGAGCGCGTTCGTGCTCCAGTTTTACTACGACTATGATCTTGCGTCGATCCTACGCAGACGCGTCGAGGGCGAGGAGTGGCCGGCGGCGATGGATCTCTACCGAGATGTATTGAATTTCGTCACCTACGGGGTTCGAGTCATTCACCACTGGAGGACCTTCAACATTTGATCAAGATCACCGCATTCGTACGTCCCAATCGGCTGGAGTCGGTCAAGATTGCCCTTGGAGATATTGGCATCGGGGGTCTCACCATCGTCGATGTTCGAGGAAGCGGCAACTCGCCGGAGACGGCCGGGAGGCTGGGACCCAATGTGATCTCACTTCCGCCGAAGTCAAAGCTCATGGTCGTGATCCCCGACGACTTGCTTGAACCAGCCCTCCACGCGATAGAAACGCATGCCCGAACGGGAGAGGCTGGCGACGGGAAGGTCTTTTGGGAGATAGTAGAGCAATCAATGCGAATTCGCACTTCGGAAACGGGCGAGGACGCGATATAAGATGAACTGACGGGCTAAAATAGACGTCAGTTGAAGGGATTACCCCACGTTTCAGGACCCAAACCGCTATGTTGCGAAAAACCGCTATCGCTTTACTCGTCGTTGCATCTTCGTGGAGCCTTGCCGCCGGCAAGATCACGTGCAACACGCCCACGAATTCAAAAATCTCGGGCGTCCACACTTTTGAGCTGATCGTAGACTCAGAAGCCTCTGTCAGAACCGTAGAGTTTTATCGCGGAATCGAGATCGAGGACGCGGATGAGAGCACTCCGTACGAATTTACGTTCGATACTCTTCCAGAGCCGGAAGGCCCGTTCAAAGCCAAGTTTATCGCGAGCCTAGACGATGGCAGCAAGCTCAAAATCGAGCTTGATCTGACGATCGACAATGGATTGGGATTAGGGCTCGCGCACTGGAATCAAACCGGGGCCGATGCTGTTGCGAATTCGAAGTGGGATGATGCCATTCGTGCCGGACGAATCGCCCAAAAGATTGACGGAAAGAATGCCGCCGCGAAAATGGTTTTGGCGCGCGCTTACTATGGCAAGGGTGAATTTGACCAAGCCCAAAAGTACTGCCAACAGCTTATCGAACTCGACGCAAACAACTTTGCCGCGCATGATCTCCTCAGCGGCGTGAACCTTCAGCGCGCGTTCCGCGCGGGAAGAAATCAGCCCGACCGAAAGCTCGCCGCGAAAACACTCGTCGATGCGCTCGTTGCGGCTGCTCAATCGAGGCTCAAGAATTACGAAACCCAACTGAACCTCCTGGGAGCCCCGAACGATGAGAACCGGCTCAAGGTGGCGGACGTCGCCCTTCGAGCGGGCCGATACTCGGCGGTGATCACGAGCCTCGCGCCACTGTACGCCGGGCAACTCGACAACAGCCCGCTGGTGAACCGATATCTCTACGCAAACATTCGGGCCGGAAGGCTGACAGAAGCCACGGCGATTGCGGCTAACTACTCGAAGCGAGGCACTCCAGATGGAGAGGGCATGATGCTTCTCGCTTATCTTGCCCATCGAGCCGGAAATGTTGGCGAAGCCACCGCTTTTGAAAACCAAGCCGTCCTCGAAGATGCAGGCAGCATGGGAGTCCGCATGATGCAAGCGTATCTGGGCCACGAGAGAAACAACACAGCCGCCGTGGGCAAGATCGCGAGCACGCTGCTGCAAAACAGCGACCAATACGCCGCGACCTACTACTATGCCGAGATGGCCGCAAACGCGTCGGGAGACTTTGATCGTGCTCGTAGCTACTTTGAGAGCGCGGTGATGACCGAGCCCAGCATGCCGGATGTCTACATCCAAGAGGCGCTCCAAAACCTCTTGGCAAGTCAAGATCCAGCCGCCCCCGAAGCCAGTGTCACGAATTATCGTGCGATTGCTTCGGCCTACCTCGATGGAGCAATCGCCGCGAAACCAGAGTCGTTCGTCGCATGGGCCCTCAAGAGTTTTGTCGCTGTGACAGAAGGAGAGGGCGAAGAGGCGATCCGCCTTGCCGGAATCTCAATTCGTTCGGGTGAGGAATATGCCGGTGGACACCTTGCCTTGGCCATCGCCACGGCCGCCAAAGACGCCTTCCTCGGCAAGAAGCTCCTTCAAGCTCAAACTGAACTGACAGATGCCCAAAACAGCCGAGTGTACGAAGAAATTGATAAGAAGGCGCGAGCGCTGGAAGCGATCCGAAAGGAAGTAGCCGCCAACCGTGCCATCCGGGATGAGGCAACTCGAAAGTATCAACTGCTCGATGCAAAGAACCTTCGTGGAGTCGCCGTCCCCGACGCAAAGACCGCCCTTCGATACTTCAATCGCTTCGGCCGACTTCCGGTCATCGAACTGAAGCCAGCGAAGTAACTCGCACAACCTAACCTCGAAAAAGGGCCCTTCACGAATGTGAAGGGCCCTTTTTCTCTCCATCGCGGAGAGAATTCGTATTCTTAATTCAAAAATTCAACCCCAAACGGTAGTAGAATGCGATTATTAGTATGAACAGACGAAGCGGTCATGTTCTTTTGTGTTTCCTTCTGGCAGTGCTGTGTCTTGCCGGTTGTGGCTCTTCTAGGTCAACCCAGAAGGTCCAGGAAATCATTGTGTGGGGAGAATCCCTCGGACCCGACTCGAAGGGTTTCGAAGCCAGAATCAAGGAATTCGAGCGCCGATTCCCGCAATACCGAGTGAAGGTGTTGGGCATGGGGGCCGGAGAAATGAACCCCCAAAAGCTCATGACGGCCATCGTCGGGAAGGTTCCACCCGATGTCGTGCGCCAAGACCGCTTTACGATCGCAGACTGGGCCAGCCGCGGTGCCTTTGAACCTCTCGACTCGTTCATCGCGCGGGACAAGGATGTCGACCCCATCACGCCCACCCCGGACAAATACTATCCGGCAGCATGGAATGAGGCCTCGTACGAGGGGAAAGTGTATGCCATCCCTCTCGGCACCGACAACCGTGTCCTGTACTACAACAAAACCGTATTCAAGGAGAACGCAGCGGCTCTTCGAAAAGCCGGGCTGGATCCAGATCGACCCCCACGCACATGGTCCGAGGTCTTGGCGTACTCCAAGGTCTTCACGAAGTTTGGCCCCAGTGGTCAGTTAGAACGAGCCGGCTTTATCCCGAACTACGGAAACTCATGGCTCTACATCTATGCGTTCATGATGAACGCCAACTGGATTAGCCCCGACGGTCGCACTTGCCAGATGAACTCGCCGGAGACTCGCGAGGCGCTGCAGTTCATGATCGATGGCTATGACTTGCTGGGCGGATACGCCGAAGCCCAAAAGTTTCAGTCTGGTCTCCGGGGTGGCTCCGACGATCCGCTGATCACCGGTCGCGTCGCCATGAAGATCGATGGTGACTGGATTATCTCGGGTCTCGCCAAGTTTGGACCTACCCTCGACTTTGGCACAGCCCCTCCTCCTGTCCCCGACGACCGCTATTACAAGCGAGGCAAGTTTGCGAACGAAAAGGATCGCTTTGTCACTTGGATCGGCGGATTCTCGATGGCGATTCCCCAGGGAGCCCGAAATCTCGAGGGCGCGTGGCAGTACATCAAGTTCATGTCTAGCCTCGAGGCCTACCAGATCGAGTGCCGAGGCCAATTGGCTTGGGAGAAAAGACGAGGAAGGATTTGGGTCCCTCGAATCGAAGCTCGGATCGAGAGAAACCAGGCGAACATCACCGAATTCCTTCCGAAGGATCCGCGATTTGCCAATGCGCTCCGAAGCCACGTGGAGCTCATGGATTACGCCCGCATCCGCCCTGCAACCCCCGTGGGACAGATTCTTTGGGATGAACATATTCGAGCGATCGAATCGGCCTGCTTGAAAGACCGCACGCCAGAACAGGCCCTTTCGATTAGCCAATCCGTGGTTCAAAAAGAACTGAATGAGGTCTATCTCAAGGACTCCTTGCCGAAAGTGAGCATGGCCGTCCCCGCGTGGATTGGGCTTATCGGAGCGGTGGTGGGCCTCACCATCTTTGTCGCCGCATACAAGCGACAACGTCTCGGCCCGCTCGGTCGAATGGAGTCGAAATGGGGCTACATTTTCATCGCCCCTTGGCTCATCGGATTCCTCGTCTTCACGCTCGGGCCGATGCTCGCATCATTGTTCTTCAGCTTTACGCAATACAACGTCCTGAGTGATCCCCACTGGGTGGGCCTAAGAAACTACAGCGAGATGTACAACGATGAGCAGAACTTGCTCGGGAAGGCGTTTATGAACGTCTTGTACCTCGGAGGTATCGGAGTTCCCCTTGGGATCATCACGGGCCTTGCCATCGCCTTGCTCTTGAACGCGTCGGCGCGGGGGATGCGGTTCTATCGAACCGCGTTCTATATGCCGAGCATTGTCCCCGCGGTCGCCTCGGCGGTTCTGTGGATCTTCATTCTGAATCCCGACCCCAAGCGAGGCCTCATGGCAGGCGCGTGGAACGCCACCATCAACCCGTGGTTCGGGGTCGCGCCCCCCGGCTTCCTCAGCGTAGCCGAATGGGCGAAGCCCAGCATCATCCTCATGGGCCTTTGGGGAGCCGGAGGGGGCATGATTCTCTGGCTGGCAGGCCTCAAGGGAATCTCGAACACCCTGTATGAGGCTGCCTCCATCGACGGAGCCACGCCTCGACAGCAACTCTTTAACATCACGTTGCCTCAGCTCTCGCCGTTGATCTTCTTCAACTCGGTGATGGGCTTTATCGGGGCTCTGCAGATGTTCGACAACATGTACGTCATTACGAACGGAGGCAATGCCGGCCCCAGCGATTCGTTGCTCACGCCTGTGTACCTCCTGTTCAACACCGGATTTAGATTCTTTAAGATGGGCTATGCCAGCGCTCTGGCTTGGGCTATCTTTGCCGTCATCCTGGTCCTCACTGGAATTCAGTTCTGGATTAGCAAGAAGTTTGTGCATTACGAGACCTCAAAATGAACCCCGGACTCATCTATGTTATCGGAACGCTTTGCACCTGGGGAGGTTGGATCCTCGTGGGTCTGGCCGTGTGGTGCTTGGCAAAATTTCTTTTTGGAGGTTCAGGGGTTTCCAAAGCCGAAATGCAACGCGGCATGATCATGAACGGCCTCTTTGGCGGCGCCCTTCTCGTGATCAGTTTGTTTTGGAAGCTTGATCTCGGTCGGGACCGCACCGAGGGTCTCCAGTTCCCCGTGGCGTGGGTTCTCATGCCGTGGTCCGGATGGCTTGTCCTCGTCGCGATTGGATACGCAATCACTCGAGCCATTCAAGGGTTCACCGGAATCTCCGTGGCAGAGCGCCAAGCCCGATGGCAGGCGTTTGGCATTTGGGTCGGCGTGGCGTTCGTCGGATATCTTCTGTTCAAGCGCACGGGAGAAGAGCCCACGTACTTCCGAGGAGTGATCCCTCTCTCCATGACCTTCGTGATCACCGCCGTCGGGTTCGCGGTGGCGGCCATGGCCCTCATGGCATTGGCCTCCCGAAGCCTTGCCACCCGGGGGGTTGCCAAGGTTGTCATCACGCAGGCCGCGCTCATCATTGGTTCGATTGTCTTTGGAATCCCCTTTGCCTGGCTCCTCGTGAGCAGCTTCAAAGAGGACAAAGACATTGCCCAGGCAGATGGTCTTCGATGGGTCCCGCTCATCACGCAGCAGGCCAAGTATTGGGATAAAGAAGACCCCATTTTCATCACGCAATACAAAGGCGAAGAGGTGCAGGGCGCGATTATTGGAGTCAAGCCCAACGGCGACGTGATGCTCGACATCAACAAGCCGATGTCGCTTCGCGGGATCACCGCCGAAGTGCCTCGTAGTTCGCTCAAAGAGACCCAAAGGGACGTGCCGATGGTCACCGGGACGATCCAAGGCACCAAGGTCTCTGGAATCGTGATCAAGGAGCTTGAAGACGGAAAGCGGCGAACCTTGATCCAGTCTGACGGCCCTCTCAAAGGGAAAACCGTGGATGCCACGGCCGCCGAAGTGCAAGATGTGCGCATCCCGGGCCTGCGTTGGCAAAACTACCCAGACGCCCTCGATTTCCTTCCTCCTGACACGGCCAAGGGCCTTGTCTATCTCAAGAACACGCTCATTCTCGTCACCCTGACGGTGCTGGGGACCCTCGTGAGCTGCACGATCGTGGCTTACGCCTTCGCCAGACTCCAATTTTTCGGCAGTAAGTTCCTCTTCTCAGTGATGCTGAGCTCGATGATGCTGCCCGGGGCGGTGACGATGCTTCCCAGCTTCTTGATCTTTACGAACCTGGGGTGGGTGGACACCCTGTACCCCTTGTGGGTCCCCGCCTTTTTCGGAGGAGCCTTTAACGTGTTCCTGCTTCGCCAGTTCTTCTCGCAGATTCCTATGGAGCTTGAGGATGCGGCAAAGGTCGATGGATGCACGTACTTTGTGACGCTTTTCAAGATCATGGTTCCGCAGATCAAGCCCGCTCTCGCGGCCATCGCGGTCATGACCATTTTGGGAACCTGGAACAACTTTATGGGGCCTCTGATCTTCATCAACTCGCCCGAAATGATGCCCATCGCGTACGGCTTGCAGCTTTACAATTCCATGCGTGGAGGAGAACCCGGCCTTCTCATGGCGGCCACCACCATGAGCGTCGTTCCGATCGTTCTGCTCTTCTTCTTCGCTCAAAAGTATTTGATCGAAGGGGTCACGCTCAGCGGTTTGGGCGGCAGATAATCGCCCCGGTCTCCGGGTGGGTCCATCTGCCCAGCCGGAGACATTAATACAAAGCATAATAAACCATGCGTCGCGCACATCTGATTGGAACCCTGCTCTACTCAGCGATCCTGTCTTCTTTTGCTTTTGCTCAAGAAGTTCGAACCTTCACCGCCACCCTTGGCGGTCAGGACGTTGGCAAGGCGACGGTCACGCTGGCCGAAACCGGGGAGATCACCTCTGAATCTGCCGTGAATCTGCTCGGCAATAAGTCCGAATCCACGTTTCGACTCCATCGCGACCTGGTCAAGAACCCCCGAATTTCCTTCTCCCAAATGATGGGCGGCCAAAAAGCGGACGGGTGGGTCGAAGGGAAAAACCTCACGGTGGTGGTGAACGGAAAAGAGACTCTGGTCCCCGGTTTAGATGCCTCTGGTCTTCCCTACATGACCCTGCATCCAGGGCTCTTTTACGCATGGGGTGACGCCCTATTCACAGCCAAGACCGGTGACAAACTCCCCATTTTCAGTCTCGACAATTCAAAAGGCTACTCAATCACTGCGAAGGTATCCGAGAAGCCCTCGATCATCGACGGTGTGCCGAAGAAGGTCAGAACCCTGATCATTTCGATTGAGGGCATTGACATCGAGGTCTACTACAGCTTCGAAGACCGGGCCATTTATGGAATTCATGTCCCCCGGCAACGATTCTCTTTCGTCGATGATCGTGCGAAGTCCGTGGTCGAAGACCCGGTCGATAAATACAAAGAACTCAGCCCTTCCACTTTCCAGGTGACTACGCAAGACGGAATCGATATCCCCATGCGCGATGGGACTATTCTGAAAGCTTCTCTCAGGATGCCCGCGACCCCTGGAAAGTATCCCACGATCCTCATGCGATCCCCCTATTCGAGGAGCATCCAACTGCTAGACGCAGAATGGTGGGCGAAGCGAGGGTATGCGGTGCTGGCCCAGGATGTCCGAGGGACGGGCGAAAGCAAGGGTGAATGGGACCCCTACAACCGAGAGGTTGAAGATGGATTTGATACGCTTGAGTGGATTAGCAAGCAGCCCTGGTCAGATTCCAAAGTCGGAATGATCGGGGCGTCGTACGGCGGCTCGGTTCAATGGTCGGCTGCAGTCACCGGACACCCGGCCCTTCGCTGCATCATTCCCCAGGTGAGCCCACCCGACCCCATGAACAACATGCCGTACGAGAATGGGGTCTTCTTCCTTGCCGCAAACCTATGGTGGAGCCAATACATTCACACCGGAAAGCCAGATTTGATCCTTCCCCCCACGGGACCCGTATACCAAAACCCCGCCACGCTCACGAGACCCGTGAGTAAAGTCGACGACGTCGTCATCGGCAAAGATGTGAAGTTTTGGAATGAGTGGCTCCGTCGCCGCACGATTGGAGACTGGAAGGGTGCGTTCCGGCTCGACCAGATTGGAAAGGTGAAGATTCCAGTTCTTCACGTAAGCGGCGTTTGGGATGGAGATGGAGTCGGAACGAAACTCCATTGGGAGCAGTTGCGAAAATCTGGCGGCAACCAGTGGGTCGTGTTTGGCCCCTGGCCCCATGGGTTCAATGCCTCTACCTCGGTTCTTGATGAAGAGTACGGACCGCAGTCTCTGCTTGAGCTGAACTCCGTGTACCTCCGGTTTTTTGATACGTATCTGAAGGGGAAAGACGTGGGTCAGCAGAATCAACCTCGGGTGAGGATGTTCATCACTGGGGCCAATCGCTGGGAAAAAACAAGCGACTTTCCATTCCCGGATAGCAAGTTGAAGAAGAGGTTTCTCTCGGGAACGAATGTTCTCGGTTCACGGAAGTTTGGCTCGCTCTCGGCGAAGCCGGGCGGGGGGTCGAGTTCATACGTCTATGATCCGAATGCGACAGGTCCCTCCCTGCTGAATTCCTTGTCGATGGACCAATCCACTCGAATCACCTTAGGAAAGACGTCTCCGATGTTGATCTACCGAACCGAGCCATTTGTCCAACCAAAAACGCTCACCGGGCCGATGGAAGCGACCCTTTACTTTTCCACGACGGCCAAGGATGCGAGCCTCCATGTATTCGTGTTCGAACAACAGCCAGACGGCCGGCTTCGCACGCTGGGAATTCCTGGCGCGCAGAGGGTGACCTACAAGGACGGAGACTTTTTCAAACTTCGACCCGAACAGATCGTAGAAGTCAAAGTCCGTCCTTGGTGGTTCGCCCATGAATTCGGCCCCGGATCGCGGCTCGCCATCGGCGTTTTCAGCGATGCACGCCCGCTTTTTGCGCCCATTCCTGGAACCGGTGAATTCGAGGGCACGGCGACAAAGTACGTGAAGGCAAAGCACAAGATTCACACCTCCGCCAAGTTTCCCAGCTCATTCCAGTACTATGAATCGGAGTGATTGAACCCGAAGAAGCCCCCAGTTCCTGGCCAGAGTCCTATCTCGCAGCCCTTTTTGCGAGCGAGGGCAAGGCGGCGACTCCCAAGGAGTTGGACCGGGTTACCCGGCTCTTTGGGGCCGAAGCCGCTCGGTGGGCTTTTGGGCAATGGGCTTTGCGCACCCGGGCGGCGTCCAAGTTTACAGATTCGGGTTCGATGTTCTTCGTGGCCGAGGCTCTGGAGCAGGCGAGCCACGAACGCGTCGCCAGCTATCATGCGTCGCTCTTTCCCGCCGATGAACTTGTCGTAGACCTCACTTGCGGGATCGGCTCGGACCTCAGAGCATTTGCGAAGCGGGGCGAAGCCATCGGCGTGGAGTTGGATCCGGAGCGAGCGCGCTGCGCGCGGGCCAACTCGGGAGCAGAAGTCATCGTGGGCGACTGCCTCGAAGTCGCCCCTTCCGCAAAGAACTATTTTTGTGACCCGAGCCGAAGAGACCCTCGGGGCCGTGCATCTGCCGACCTATCCCGCCATCTCCCCGACCCGGCCGTGATCAAAGGGAGGTTCGCGAACGCAGACAGAGTCCTGATTCGGCTCTCCCCGCTCGTGCGTGATGAAGATCTCCGGTCGCTTGGCATCCGATGCGAGTTTTTGAGCTACGGACGATCTTGCCGCGAGGCTCTTGTTTCCTTTGGCCCCGAAATCTCGCCGGCCTGGCAAGCGGTACACCTCGAAACTGGCGAACGGCTCGATGGAGTCCCCGGGCCGCTGGAGACTGTCGTGGCGCCAAGACCCTGGGTCTTCGATATAGACCCGGCGGCGGCACGATGTGGTGGAATTCCAGCCCTCGCCAACCGGCATTCCCTCGCCCTTTGGGGCGGCGACCAAGGCTTTCTCACGGGAGAAGAAAGCCTCCACTCTTGTTGGCTTCGGCCGTACCAAGTCTTGGAGACCGGTAAATTTGATCTCAAATTGGTGAAGCAGACGCTGGCACAACGAGGCTGGTACACGAAGACTCTCAAGCCGCGAGGCATCGACATTTCGCCGGAGGAAACGTTGAAAAAGCTTCCCCGTGCAGGAGCCACGGAAGTTGATTTACTTGTGGTGAAGACCTCACAAGGAACCCGGGTGGCGTACTGCCAACCCGGAAAATTGTAAGGAATCAAGAAATGAGCCGAAAATAAGACGTAGAGAACGTCTGTAACTCTAGATACACGGACGTATCGGGATAGATTCATGGAGATCGAGAACCTCGAGTGTCAGTTGGCGCAAGCCCAGATGAGCCGGTACCTGGCAGGAGACACCCTTCCTGAGGACACCGTTCAGCAGCTAGAACTGCACATCGGCTCATGCCCAGCCTGTTCTGCGGTTGCCGCCGAGCAGAAAATTTCTCTTGAAGAAATGCTGACGGCCTCGAAGGCGAGCCCTGTGGTGGCTCCAGAGCTCGAAGTGGTCGCTCCAAACATCCGCGAAGGGGTTGCACCGGCCATCGATCAAGATGTGATCAACGCCGCGATGGAACAGCTAGAGTCTGCTCCCGAACCAGAGCCCGTGGTGGCCGCCGAAGAGACTCCAGAAGAGACCCCCGCGAAGAAAAAGTTTCAGTTTCCCGCACTCAATCTCGCCGCCCTTCGCGAGGTCGCGGCCAAGAATTTCAAGCCGCTCCTCATCGGATTTGCTCTCGGCGCCGTGCTGATCGGCATGGGCGCTTTTGCCAAGAAGCCAACCGACCTGCTCGGCAAAAAGGTCTCCGAGGTGCACGAGGAAGGCGAAAAGGAAAAGACCGAGGAAGAAGGCTCGAAGAAGAAGGATTCAGAACACTCCGAAGAAGAAGAGCATTCAACCGATGAAAAGACTTCGGACGAGGAGCACGCCGCACCCGCCGAGGATGAATCGGCCCACGGCAAGGACGAGCACAAGGCCGACGAGCACGCATCGAGCGAGAAGGAGCCCGAGGCGAAACACGAATCTGAACCCGAAACAAAGCCCAAGCACGCTGCAAGCGATGGCAAAAAGATGAGCGAGGCTCATGCCGCGAACGAAGGGGTTCAAGAGTACGAAGTCGCGAAGAGTGACGGCCACGTTGTGAGCAAAAAGTACGACGGTCAGGTGAAAGTGGCTTCGAAGCCCGTCACCAAACCAGCCGCCAAGGCTCAAAAGCCGGCACCAAAGGTGACCGCTGGACATGGAGCCAAGAAATCGGCCTCTACCAAGCGTCGGACGTATCGCCCTCGCGCGAAGCGCTCCACCACCGCTCCCAAAACTCAATCGCCCAAAAATTTGAAATCCGGACAGGGATACATCAAGGTCTACGAGGATTAACTGCGACGTTCTGACGAGGTCGCCCGTCTCTTCTAACAGAAGACGCTCCGCGTGAGAGCGTAGGGACCAAGTCATGATAAAGCACATCTTTCTTGCGGGAATTCTCGCGACCAGTTTGATCGGGAGTCAGGCATTTGCTCGGGCCGACGAGCCGAAGACGGAGCCATCCAAAGAGGTTGAAACCAAGGAAAATGGTCACGTCAACCTCATCAGCAAAGGCAAAGATGTTCGCGAGGTCCTGACTGATCTTTTCAGCCAAGCGAAGAAGAATTTCATCATCGACCAATCCCAGCGGGTGAATCTCTATCTAGTGCTCAGCGGCATCGAGTTTGAAGAGACTCTGGAGATTATTTGTCGAACCGCCGGTCTCACCTACGAGGTGCAGAACGGGATCTACTTCATCCGAAAGGCTCCCACCACTCAGCTAAGCAATCCGACGGCTGGCGGCACCCCCAAACTCACGGGCAAGCTGAACGCATCGGTGCTTGAAAAGAAGTTTACGGTTCGCCTTCCCAAAACTGACTACCGCGAAGTGCTGAAGCAGATTGGGAAGCTCACCAACCTCTGGATCGAAGTTGACCCCACCCTCACGGGAAGAACCGTCGACGCCTTTTTGGTTGACATGACCCTCAAGCAAGGCCTTGATATGCTCACCCAGGCTCTCGGTCTGGAATACAAGTTCACTGAGAATCAGAGCATTTTGGTCTACAAGCCCGACGGAAATCGAATCACCATTCGGGACAACGCGAACTAAGCTTTTCCATTCGATACATGGTCCATTGCGGGCAATCCAATCGGAATGCCCGCATTTTTCTTTGACTTTTTTCAGTACAAACCCACAGACTGATAATAATATGTGGAATGTTTAATGTAGAACCAAGTAATTGCTTGGGGGTTGGAATCATGGATCGGAGATCAGAAATACTCAAAGCAGCCTATGAAGTGGTCGGGCGCGATGGCCTCGAGGGCCTTCACGCGCGGGCCGTTGCTACCGATCTTGGGTTGAACCACTCTACGGTCCATTACTACTTCCCTACCCGCACCGATCTGATCCTGGGGCTCATTGACTACGTGGAAGAGCGATTCCTCAAGGATCGAGAGAACATTTTGGCGCGCGCCGAGAACCCCGTCACCAAGCTAGAGGCAGAAGTGGCACTTTACGAGGCTTATTGCCGGCCCAACAGCCGGTTCTTTCGAGTCTGGGCCTCGCTCTTTGTGGCCAGCCAAGGCAATGCGAATCTGGTCGAAAGGATGCGCAAGTTTAGCTTGACGCTCAGCGGGCGCTTCGCCGAAACCAAGAATCTGGCAGGCTACGCCGCCACGATCACAAATGAACCCCTCACGGAGCCATACACCTTCGTGGCCACGATGCTAGGTCTGGGCCTGATGGCACAGCTCCACGGCAATCTAGAGGATACGAGCTATCGCATCGACAAGATCGTCGAGCGAATGTTCAATCGGCCCGCCGAAGACTAATTTGTCCTCTGGACCTGGACAAGTTCTGAGTTCCAGCAGGCCACCTTGTGCTCATCGCCGACCAACGAAGGCTCGATGGAGCACTTTTCATTTTTGAACTTGCATCGCGGCGCAAAGGAGCAATCCCCTTTCAAGTCGGCGAACCTGGGCGGATACCCAGGAATCGACTCTAATCGGTCTACATCCGGTCTCGGAATGGCATCGAGAAGGGCTCTCGTGTACGGATGCCGAGGATTTTCAAAGAGTGCCGCGGCGGTGGCTTGCTCTACGATTCGGCCCGCGTAAAACACTCCCACCCGGTCGCTGTAGTCTTCGATCAAGCCCATGTCGTGCGAGATCAAGACGACGCTCGTGTTCATCTCCCTTTGGAGATCACGCAGCAACTGCATCACTTGGGCCTGGAGGGTCACGTCCAGAGCCGTGGTGGGCTCATCTGCGACCAAAACCTTGGGCTGGCAGGCGAACGCAATCGCGATCACCACTCGCTGCCGCTGACCGCCACTGAGTTGGTGCGGAAACGACCTCGCGATCTGCTCGGGTTGCGGCAGCTGGACTCGCCCTAACCACTGCACCGCACGGTCCCAAGCCTCCTTTTTGCTCACGCTCTGATGGAGCCAGATCGCCTCGGCGACCTGGTTGCCAATGCTCATGACCGGATTCAGGCTGCTGAACGGGTCTTGCATGACCATCGCGATCTGCGCGCCCCGAATCTGCTGCCATTCTCGCTCTGTGAGTCCGATGAGTTCACGACCTTCTAACCGAATGTTGCCCTGCACCTGGCCGGGGCGAGGGACCATGCCCATGAGTGCCAACCCGGTCATAGACTTGCCGCATCCCGATTCGCCGACCACGCCGAACACTTCGCCCTCTTCGAGCGAGAAGTCGACGCCGCGCAGAATATCGGTTTCGCCAAAGCGCACATGGAGTCCTTGAACTTCGATCCGGGCCATAAGCCTCATTATGCTTGGACATTCTTGCGAACCGCCAACGACTGTATACTGTTCAGCGTCATGTCCTCTGTGATTCGAGTTGTGGTTGCCGATGATGAGCCTGCCTACCGTGGGGCTCTCCAAAAGACGTTCGGGCTGGTGCCGGATTGCGAAGTGATTGCCGTGTGCAAGGATGGGCAAGAGGCATTAGACGCTTGTCTTGCCGAACCCCCCGATGTTCTGCTCACCGACCTCAACATGCCTCGGATGCATGGGGTGGAGCTGATCCGCCGGCTCTTGAAGCAAGAAAAGTCGGTGGCCGTGGTGGTTCTCACCGTTCAAGAGGATGACGACTCGATTTTTGATGCGTTTCGCGCAGGGGCGCTCGGCTACCTTCTCAAGACTTCAACTCCCCAAGATGTCATCGAGGCCATTCGATTGGCTCAACGGGGCGAAGCGAAAATCACGCCGAAGATTGCCGCGAAGGTCATTGATGATTTCCGCCGCGTGAGAGAGGATGACGACACCGACGATACGGAACTTTTCGTGCTGTCTGACCGCGAAGCCGAGATTTTGGACTTGATTGCGAAGGGTCTCCGAAACAAGGAAATCGCCAACGAACTCTGCATCGCGGAGAAGACCGTGAAGAACCACGTGAGCAATATCCTAAAGGCTCTTCAGGTGAATAGTCGGACGGAAGCCGCCATGAAAGCCCTGAAGGCCAAAATGACGGACCACAGCTGATTCCCGTTTTTCCCTACCCGCTCGTCACTTTCGGCGGTTTGCGAGTCCAACGCAGTAGGTTCCATAGTAAGAGGCTCCCGACGAGGAGATAGGTAAGGCTGTACCAAACAGGAAAACCTAAAGGAGCCTTACCCAGCATATAGATAAACAGATATGGCTCTAACACCTGAACCGCAGTAAAGAGCTGAAGGTAGAAGAATCTCTTAGGAGATAACCATGGGGATCGTAGATAGACGAGCCAACACATGCCCAGCAGGCAAAGCAGGACTGGGCAGCAGTAAATCCCGAACCAGAGCCTGTGGATCTCGGCATCGCTGATGGTGCCTTGCACCATGGACATAAAGAAAAAGCAGATGGAGGAGCCGATCAAAGGTGTTTTCTCCCGTAGGCAGAGTCTAGCCTTTACGCGGGTGACTGAGCAACGCAGTCGGAGGAGTTCCGGCCTGGATGGCCCACCAGCGAGGCCGGATCGATTTTCTGAAGAGGTGACTCTTGCAGTGGGTGCAAGTTGAGCTTGTCGCGCCGCCGTCCCGGGGTCAAACTAAAGCAGTCGAGGCCGAAGGCCGAGTCCTAAAAACCG
>CAZBXR010000042.1:0-20312 GCA_964496145.1 uncultured Chthonomonas sp.
GGGTCATGCAGTTCAGAGGAATTGTGAGGAATTTGAGGATTTTCCCGAGGGTTGCGTTGAGCACCGAAACGGCCATGACACCGAGAACCATCTTGAAGAAACTCGCGACGGAGAGCTCACTGACCGTGAATCCCTTCATGAAGAGACTTGTGACAGAGGCCGCCAAGATAAGCGCGGCAACGAGCAGGGACCATTTTATGATAAATCGGCGCATCAGTTTTTTTGCCAGATGAATTGACGCTTTATTGTATCGTCTCTTTGCTCTGTTGAACGTGGTTATGCTGGATTCCTTCTAAAATTGCGACAGGAATTGAACGAATCGAACATCCATTTCGTCCTCTCGATTGATCTTTTCCAACGTCCAAGCCCATGTGGGAGCGCAATTCCTGGGACGTTCGGTCTAAAATCGACAAATTGCGGAACTACGTCTCTCAAGTAGACGGCGATCGTTCTTGCACGAATTGGGAAGGAAATGGACTAGATGGCGAGTCAACGCATGCCAATGGCGCAGTACCTCTTGGAGAAGGGGTACATCACACAAGAGCAACTGGATCAGGCTACGAGTGTGTCGAACCAGACGGGCAAAAAGGATATAGGCAAGGTCTTAGTCGAGCTCAAGTTTGTGGGTGAGCGCGAGATATTCGAGGCGAAAGCCAACGAAATGAATGTCCCGTTTGCCGACATCGACCGACTGCCGCCCATTGATAGCTCCGCGCTCAATGTGGTTCCTGACCGACTGGCAAAGAACCACAACGTTTTGCCGCTCCGCAAAGATGGTTCGACGCTGTATCTGGCGATGTCGGACATCAACAACATCGAGGCGCAGGATGATATCCGCATGATCTCGGGTTGCCGCGTCATTCCGGTTATGGCCGTGCCAGGCGCGATCGAAGACGGTATCCGCAAGAACTACGGATCGGCCGCCGCCGCTCCCGCCGCGACGGACAACAAGCCAGCCCCCGCCGCCCCCGATTCAAAGCAAGAATCTGCTGAAGCCTCCATGAACCTCCGCCGCGTGATGGCGGAAGCGGCCGTCGGCCGAGGATCAGAAGATGAGGAAGTCCCCGATGCCGAAGCCGAAAAGATGGCCGAGCAGGCGCCCATCATCAAGCTGGCGAACGCGGTCATCCAACAAGCAATTTTGGACAGAGCTTCGGACATCCACGTGGAGCCGCAACAGCGCGGAGTTCGAGTGCGATACCGGGTTGACGGTGTGCTTTCCGAAGCCATGACCGTTCCGAAGAACCTTCAGGCGCCGATGATTTCTCGTTTGAAGATCATGGCGGACATGAACATCGCCGAAAGGCGTGTGCCGCAAGACGGTCGTATCGAGGTTCGCCACCAAGGCAAAGAGTTTGACCTCCGGGTCAGCTCCGTCCCCACCCCGTTTGGCGAAAAAATCGTTATGCGGATCCTGGACAAGTCGAGCGTTATGATCGGCTTGAACAAGCTAGGATTTACCGAAGAAAACCAGCTCAAGATTGAGGAGCTGACCTCCCAGCCAAACGGACTGTTCCTTTGCACAGGACCTACCGGTTCTGGGAAAACGACCACGCAGTACTCGGTTTTGAACAAGTTGAACTCCGTAGGAGTCAACATTTTGACCGTTGAAGACCCGGTTGAATACCAAATCGGAGGTATTGCCCAGGTTCAAACGAACAAGAAAGCTGGTTTGACCTTTGCCACTGCCCTCCGGGCCTTTCTCCGACAAGACCCTGACATCATCATGGTCGGTGAAATGCGTGACCTTGAAACCGCGGAAATCGCGATTGAATCGTCGCTCACGGGACACTTGGTTCTTTCCACGCTTCACACGAACGACGCGCCGTCCGCTACGTTGCGTATGGTCGATATGGGTGTTGAGCCCTACCTGATCGCCGCGACGTTGATGGGGGCGTTGGCTCAACGGCTTGGCCGACGCATAGACGCAGACAACCGCGAAGAGTACAAGGTGAAGCAGATGGATCTTCGCCGATTCGGCTTCAAGGTCGAGGACCCAGAAGGAGAAGTCTCCCTCTGGCGAGGCGTTCCTGCCGAGAACAACAAAATGAGCGGCTTCCGTGGTCGAACCGGTTTCCACGAGCTCATGGTTATGAATGGCGAAATCGCCGAATTGATCGTGCGCCGCGCGCCGCTGGCCGATATCAAGGCCGCCGCCAAGGCGAACGGCATGAAGGAACTCCGCGAAGACGGTTTGACAAAGGTATTGATGGGAGTGACGACTCCCGACGAAGTTATGCGGGTCGTATTCACCGCCGGCTTCTAATTTGTGAAGATCCCTCGCTGGATGAAAACTAAATCCGGCGAGGGGTCGTCTAATAGCAGAATTGAATTGAGGACCTCCAGACAGAAAAGATGAACAACCCTAACGGCTCGAATCCAAACATGCCCGAAAATACGCCACCGATGGCGCCGCCGCCCATGAACTTCAACCCGGCTCCAGGGTCTGTGCCGCCGCCGATGGCGCCTCCTACAGGGGCAGGAGCACCTCCGATGGGTTCGCCTTCAGGTCAGCCTGAGCAAATGGTGCAAGTGGGCCAGGGTCCCAAGCCTCTTGATGATGTCCACCTTGACGAGCTGTTGCACATCATGGTCGACCGCAAAGCCTCCGACCTTCACCTTTGCGCCGACTCTGAGCCAGTTCTTCGCGAAGATGGCGCTCTTCAGCGACTGACTCAGTATCAAAAGTTTAGTCCTACGGTTCTGCAACGGATGCTGTACGAAATCATCTCCGATGACAACGTGCACAAGTTCGAAACCACGCTTGAGCTCGACTTTTCCTACAGCTTGCCGGTCCCAATGTCGATGCGAACCCCCGGGGGGCCGACTGTTCGATCCCGTTTCCGGGTGAACTTCTACCGAGAGCGAGGCTCCATTGCCGCCGCTTTCCGATTGATTTCGAGCAGTATTCCGACCTGTCGAGATCTGAACCTTCCGCCGCTCCTCGAAACTCTGACGGAGAGGCCTCGTGGCTTGATCCTGGTGACGGGTCCTACGGGTTCTGGAAAGTCCACGTCCTTGGCCGCGATGATCAACTTCATCAACATGTCGCGGGCTTGCCACCTCATCACGATCGAAGACCCGATCGAATATCTTCACCAACACAAACTCTCGCTGATCAACCAACGAGAGCTCGGTGGCGATACCAAGAGCTTTAACAACGCCCTGCGGGCAAGTCTCCGAGAAGACCCCGATGTCTTGCTCGTGGGTGAAATGCGGGATACCGAAACCATCGCTTTGGCGATCACGGCCGCTGAAACGGGCCACTTGGTGTTTGCTACCCTGCACACCAACTCGGCACCAGAATCCATCGACCGTATGATCGACGTTTTCCCTCCTGGACAGCAAGAGCAGATTCGTATCCAGCTGGCCAACAACATCGTTGCGATCATCTCGCAGCAACTGTTGCCTCGTGCGGGAGCCCCCGGACGTGTCCCCGCCAATGAGATCATGATTGCCACCCCGGCTATCCGAAACCTCATTCGGGAAAACAAGACTCACCAGATTCCTTCCATGATCCAAACAAGCGGTGCGCTTGGCATGACCACGATGGACCAGTGCCTTCGGGACCTGTACCAAAAGGGTGTCGTGACCCTCGACGAGGTCATGTCGCGAGCAAATAACGTTGAAGAATTGAAGAAAATGATCAACGTCATGCCTCCGGGCACTTCCGGACCTGCCAACGACCGCCGAAGATAATAAAGCGAGAAGATAGAAATGCCGTTCTACAACTATTCATTCAAGGACGCAACGGGAGGCCTGCAAAAGGGCACTGCCGAGGCCGAGAGCGAGGAACTCCTTCGTCGTAGGTTTGAGGAGCAAGGCTTCACAGTTACTGAAGTCACGCTCCTGAAGGGCGTCAAGACAAAGAAGCGGAATTTTGGCAAGGTTAAGCGCGGAAACCTTGCGGTGTTCTGTCGGCAGTTCTCCACCATGGTGGATGCTGGCGTCTCGCTTGTCCGATGTCTCGACGTTTTGAGCCGACAAACTCAGGATCCGAAGCTGAAGAAGATCTTGATTGACATTGGTGAGCGGGTTGAGGGTGGTGAAAGCTTAAGCCGATCCATGCAACGACACCCACGAACTTTTGACAATCTCTTCTTGGGTCTCGTCCGAGCGGGTGAGGTCGGTGGTGTTCTCGAAGAAGCCCTTCAACGGCTTTCTCAGTTCTTGGAGAAGGACGTGGAACTCCGCCGCAAGATTAAGTCGGCTATGACCTATCCGGTTTTGGTCATGATCGCGGCCACCGGCATCGTCATCTTCCTTGTCGCTTGGGTTGTCCCGAACTTTGCCAAGCTATTTGTCGATATCGGAATGAAGCCTGATGACTTCCCCGCCATGACGAAGTTCTTGGTGGACCTCTCGGCGACATTCACCGAAAGATGGTGGATGTACTTGGTCGGGATCACGGTCATCACCATTGGATGGCGATTGTTCAAGTCGACGCACTTTGGATTGCGATTTGCCGACCGCGTCAAGCTCAAGATTCCGGTATTCGGAAAGCTTCACCACAAGGTGTGTATGGCTCGATTCAGCCGCACCATGGGTACGCTTCTCACCTCCGGTGTTCCCATCCTTCAGGCGATGGAAACCGTCGCGGGTGTTGTTGGAAACAGCGTGATGAGCGATGCGGTGTACGACGCACGAGCTCGAATCCGGGAAGGAGACCAGATTGGTGGTCCTCTCGAAGCCTCCAAGCTCTTCCCGCCGATGGTTGTTCACATGATCAGCGTTGGTGAAGAATCGGGTTCGCTCGACTACATGCTTGCGAAGATCGCTGAGTTCTATGAGGCAGAAGTTGAAGCCACACTGGCCTCGCTGACTGCGGCTCTGGAGCCGATTCTCATCGTCTTCCTCGGTTTCGTCGTGGGCTTCATCGTTATCGCGATGATGCTCCCACTAGTTAAAGTTGTGGAGTCTCTCTCCAGCGGAGCCGCCGAGTAGTAGATCATCTGATCAGCTACACTATGGTCACTCCGAGCCACGCGCTCGGAGTGACCTTTTCCTTTTCATGAACGCCGTTCTTGACCGAAGCCTGAGCACGTTCGTCCGCCGGTTGGATGCCGTGGACGGGGGCGCCTCTTTGTTCGTCGCTTCGGCGATCATGAGAGAGAGCGGCCTCACCGCCCTGCCGGTGGACCACCAAGGAGGGCTCGTCGGACTGGTTCTGGAGCGGGCGATCCTCGATGCGGAGAGGGCGGGGCTTCCCCCTACCTCGCCAGTGGGGGCGTTTTTAAGCCCCGTTCCACCCATTTTGAGACACGATCAGACGGGGCAAGAGGCCATGGCCGCACTTGTCCAGTCGGGGGCTCCGTTCGTATGCGTGATGGATGCGGAGGGTGCCCTGATGGGCGTCGTACGGCCCATGGACCTCCTCAGCCCGGCTTCTATTGCGCAGCAACCTTTGGTGGTCGGGGGACTTGCCACGCCATTTGGCGTCTACCTAACCTCGGGGGCGCATCGAGGCGGGGTGAAACCCTGGGCTCTCTCGGCCACGGGGGCTCTTCTGCTTCTCGTGCATTTGGTGGTGTCCGAGTCGACCGCTCGTCTCTCGGAGTGGCTGACTACGGTGGGGGTGTTGCCGGGTCATTGGCAGTCTGGGTTTTTCGATTCCCTCACCTTCGTTCTCTTTCTGCTGGCGATTCGGGCGATGCCACTGGCGGGCTATCACGCGGCAGAACACATGACGGTCCACGCGATCGAACGAGAAGAGGCCTTGACTCTTGAGACAGTGCGGCGAATGTCACGAGTCCATCCTCGCTGCGGCACGAACGTGGTGATCGGGTTGACGATTTTCCTTGGGGTCGGTTCTCAAAACTGGACCGGTAGCCGCGATTTGCAGACTATTCTGGCTCTCCTCCTCACGATGATGTTTTTCCGCCCGGCGGGGAGCTTTGTGCAAAAGTGGTTTACAACACGGCCCCCCAGTGACAAGCAAATCCTGAGCGGGATTCGGGCGGGCGAAGAAGTGCTCGCGAATTACGCCGCGAACCCCATTCGTTTCCCAAGCCCCTGGGTGAAGATTTGGAACTCAGGCATCTTCTATGTCCTGGCTGGCTCGATCGGTGTGACGCTGCTTTTGCAGCTTCTTGGGACCCTTTTTCCGGCATTGAGTCTGCTCCGGGTAGAATGGTAAGAGCGCCATGGCTATTTACAACGTCCTCCTCTGGATCGCAATCATCGTATCCTTTGCCTTCATGCTCCTCGTGATCGTGACTGGGAAGGGCGATGCCATGAGCGGCGGTGGCGGTAGCGTGAGAACTACGTTTAAGGGGAAGTCCGGTTTTGACGACCAGATTTCTCGCATTACACTCATGCTTGGCGGCGGATTCTTGTTCCTGATGCTCGTTCTCGAGATCGTTTCGAACCGCGTCGCTCACCCTTAATCCCCGCGAAATGCATTTTCTCCACACTTCGGACTTTCACGGAAAGTTCCGTGAGGGGTTTGTGGACCACCTCCTTGCCTACCGGCAAAAACTCACGACACCGAGCTTCCATATCGACTGTGGCGACGGGCTTGCCACAGGAAACCTGTCCATTCCACTTCGTGCCCCGGCGCACTGGGAGATCCTTCATCGGCTTGGTTGCGATGTCGCGACCCTCGGAAACAGGGAGACGCATCCGTCCCAATTGGCGTTTGAGCGAAAGCTGGAGGGGTGCCAAACTCCCATTGTCTTAGCCAATATCCTCCCCGACCACCTGGGAGCCCTCGCCTTTCACAAGTCCATCATTCTTGAGCGAGATTCACGGCGTTTTGGGTTTTTCGGGGTGATGGTGCCCATGGCCAAGGCGGGAACCGCCGCCGGGGCTCTTTGGAGCCATCACTTTTCTGATCCCATGGCTGCGGCGCTGGGGGTCGTGGCCGAATTGCGAGATCGGGTGGACGTGCTCGTTTGTTTGAGCCATGTGGGATATTCGTTCGATGTGGGTCTCGCCGAAAAGGCGGTCGGGGTAGATATCATCTTGGGTGGGCACACGCACAAGCTGACGCCGGTGCCTGAGCAGCACAAGAGTACGTGGATTGCCCATCCCGGGTGTTTTGGAAAGGGGTTTGGGCACTGGGAATGGTCCGACGGGAAACTCTCGGGTCAATTTATCGAAATTTGAACCTGATTGGGTTCGAAATAGGATAAAATGAACTCAATGAATCAGCAGCTCCCCGAGTGGCTGAAGATCCGTATTCCCCGTCCGGATACGATCCAGCACGTCACGCAGATGATGCGAGACAAAAACCTGCATACGGTGTGCGAGAGTGCCCGGTGTCCAAACCTTCCTGAATGTTGGAGCAAGAAGACCGCCACATTCATGATTTTGGGGGACACATGCACCCGGAGCTGCGGCTTCTGCGCGATCAAGGTGGGTCGCGGCTTGGAGCTTGACGTTTTTGAACCTCTGAACGTTGCCCGCACGGCCAAGACGATGGGCATGAAGCACGTCGTGGTCACCAGCGTGGCGAGAGACGATTTGAAAGATCAGGGAGCGAAGCAATTTGCCCTCACCATCGAGGCCCTCCACCGCGAGATTCCTCATATCATCGTGGAGGTACTCACGCCCGACTTTAAGGGGCGAGAGGATTGCATCAGCACGGTGTGTGAGGCTCATCCTGAGATTTACAACCACAACATCGAGACGGTGGAACGATTGCACACCATCGTCCGGCCCCAGGCAAAGTACGCCCGTACGATGCGCGTGCTGGAGATGGTGAAGGAACTCGACCCAACGATCTACACCAAGAGCGGCATTATGCTTGGGTTGGGCGAAACCCGCGAAGAGGTGGTGAGGACCCTTTCCGACCTCAGGGCGATTGGCGTCGACGCCGTCACCATCGGCCAGTACTTGAGACCGACGATGAAGCACCTCCCGGTGGTCGAATACATCCACCCCGATGTCTTCAAAGAGTACGAAGTGATTGGGGAAGAAATGGGCTTTGCTTTCGTGGCCAGTGGACCCTTCATCCGATCGTCTTACAACGCCATCGCGTTTAGCGAAAAGGTGATGAAGGAACGACTGGATCGGGTGCAAGTGACGACTCCGCTGCCGATGGCGATAGTGTAAGCTCCTCGGTGGTCGTGACGAAGGGGTTCGCCTTAGTCGTCTAACGTTTACACGATGCTCCGGCGCACCCTAGACTCAATCCTCAAGGTCGCGGAGTGGTTTACTGCCACTCTCGCTTTGTGGATTCCGTTTTGCCTGCTTTTCGTGCTGGCCGGCGTCTATGTGTGGACCGCCGTGGATACTCTCACCGCTCCGGGAGTCCCGATCCGAGTTAAATACACCGGAAAGGAAGGGCAGATTTTTGAGCTTGGGGCCGAAAGCTACACCCTTGATATCGATCGAAGACTGGCCCACCTTCGGGGGATTCGGGTGCTCCGTCCAGATCGGACGCTTGTTACCTCTCTTGAGAAGCTGACCGTCGGCTACAAAAACGGTGCGATCCAGGCGGATGCTTCCGATGGATACGTGCAGGTTACGCGCAACAAGGACCTTAAATTTTCGCTACTTGACGCCTTCCCGGCTCCTCAAGAGGGAGGCGAATCGACTCCGGTGGAAGCGACCTTAGCGGGCGTGGAGATCGCCTACCGCGATGAGTCTGAAACTCCCACTCTCAAGGGGTCGCTCTATCTCGAAAAGCTCGACCTTGCCTCTGCGAAGGAGACTATCCTCTTTCGAGGAAGCCTTCGCCTCGGGGGGGCGGGCTCGACGCCCTTTGACGGCTCTCTCCTGAAGGGCGGGATGCTCGCGGCCAGGCTGAACCTTGCGCAGGGAGACTATGGGTGGGTGATTCCCCACCTGCCGCGCTGGTTGGCGCGCGAAGACCGAGAGATTTTAGGGAATTTGACCGTGGGCTCGGCAAAACTTGGCGGCATTGTCACGGTCGTGAACTCGAAAGAAGATGGGTTTCAGATTGAGGCAGATCCCGAAATTCGGGCTGATGGGGTGACCTGGAACGATATCCTGAAAAATGCCTCGATCCGGGGTCGAGTGCGTGTGCGCAACGAGGCCCTGCTCGCTGAGGTGAGTTCAGAGGAGGCTGGCCGAAAGGTCCAGTTCGGAGGCGGGTTGTCTTGGGCGTCGGGCATTCGCCTGAAAGGCACGGTGTCGGCTTCTGTCCAATCCGGGCAAAGTGTGTGGGTTCCATTGCGCAACGTCCTTCCTAAGGAACTGGGTATCTCGCAAACTTCTTTTGCGGGGCAGATTCAGTTGATCGGCGACCAATACGATGTTCGCGGGAAGCTGAAGTCGGATCAAGTTCGCTACGGCAAAGACCAGGTGCGAGTGAACGACGCCTTTGCGGTTTTCACCAACGACGGCTTTACGCTGAACATCCCGAGCGGGTCGTATCAAGGTTCTCAGGTTCGGGGGCAACTCGAAATGCGATATGGGAGCGGCAAGGTGGTGGGGTTTGCCGAATCCACCTCGAACATCAGCCTCTCTGCACTTGGAAATCGATTTGGATTGTCGGGTCTTTCGGGGTCGGGGCGCGTTTCGGCCGAGTTTGGGAGTGGGAAGCGCGGGGGCTTCGCGGCCAACATCTCCTTAAAGGGGCGCGGGAACTATCGGCCCGAGGGTCAGCGGGAGTACGCCCTGGGCGAGATTCAAGGGGTGTTCGCCTATCGGGACGATACGCTGCTTGTGCGAAGGCTACAGGCGAACGGCCCGGAAGGGGTTCTGACGGCCGAGGGCGCGTTTGATCTGAAGCGAAACCGGCTGTCGCTCGGCGTGGTCGGCCACCAGATTCCGGTCTCACGATTTGCAGACGATGCCGAAGGTGTAGGAACAATCGCCGCCCGGGTGACGGGCTCTCCCTCGAAGCCTCTTGTCGATGGAAAGGCGCAAGTTTTAGCTCTGAAATATGGTGATTGGTCCATCCCCATGATGTACTCGCAGGTGCGTCTCGAAAACCAGAAGCTGCGCCTCGACGATGTGGTGGTGGAGGCTGGAAGCGGGCGCCTGAAAGGGAACGGCTCGATTGCATTGGACACAGGAAAGATCGCCGGCTCCTTTGACCTTGATCAGCTTCAGATATCTGACTGGATCGCAGACAAGAAGATCGCCGGACTGCTGAAGGCTGGGAAGGGCACAGTTTCGGGAACAACTTCTGACCCTGTTCTCGACTACGCCCTTGAATCAAATAGCATTGACTATGGAAACCTAGACTTTCGAGACGTGATCGGGCAGATTCAGGTGCGGAAGGACAAGATTTCCGTACGCGAGGGGCAGATTCGGGTAGGAACTGGACTGGCGAAGCTCGCGGGTGAGTATAAGTTTGATGGCACGGATGGCTACATAGATGCCGATTTTGCCGATTTTGACCTCGACAAGATTCTGGACAAGGGAGCCCCGATCTCGGCCGGAGGCACGCTGACCGGAGCAGCCTCCGGAAAGCTGCGAAACGGAAAGATTGTTGCGGCCCAGGTGGATGCGGGAATCAAGAGCCTCAAGTTCGAAGGATCGTCATTCGGATCGGGGACGCTCAAGGCGGCCCTTGTGGGAGACGAATGGACTGGGGGCATTTCGCTGGGCGATCTGACGCAGTATGTGGTGCTCGATGGAGGCAGATACAACCAAGCGACGGGAGAGATTTCTGGCCGTTTGGATGCTTTGGGACTCCCTCTGAAGGAGTGGTTCTCTCTCGACACACTTAGAAAGTGGAAGGTCCCCGCAGAGTGGATCGATGCAGTTTCTTCGATTGAGGGGACGATCACGACTTCAGCCATCGCCGCAGGGACCGTGAAAGCTCCGCTTGTGACTGTGAGTTCGCTTGAGGTCGCAAACTTGGCGGTGATGGGGCGAAAAGGTGGCACGATCGCCGCGCGAGCCATGTGGAGCGAGGAAGGACTCCGAGTCCAGAACTTCCTGTGGAATTTTGAAAACCCAACCGAGTCATCGAGGGGCTTGGTGACGAGCATTCGTGGAAGAGGGCTCGTGGGCAAAGATGGAACGCTCGCCTTCGAGGACGTTCAAGTGCGCGATCTGGAAACGAACTGGATCCATACCTTGAGGCCTGATCTGGCCGAAATCGACGCCGTGGTCGGGGCGACTTTTGATTTGACCGGTTCCACGCGCAACCCCGTCGTGAGGGGTTCGGTCAACGCTACCTATTTGGGCGGGGCCGAGGACCCCGAGGCTCCTGGCCTGCCAAACCTGAACATCGGCGTATTCACCATCCGCGATCAGGTGGCGCGGTTAGAGGGCGACTTCATTTTGTATGAGGTCGGCGGGACGGTCGATGGGACCATTCCGCTGGCGGCGTTGACGATTGACCCGAACGCTCCGGATATGCAGATTCGCGTGGTTGCAAATCCGCGCGATCTGAAAGAAATCGCTCGCTCTGCGACATTCCTCGATGAGAAGCGGTCGAGTGGCACTCTGGAAGGCGACCTGATGGTGCGAGGCACCGTTTCCGGCTTCGAAGTGGTTGGAAATGTCGCCTTGCTGGATGCCATGGTGGCGTCGCCGGGAATGCAAACCGCCCTCAAAGATGTGCAGATGCAAGCGAAGTGGGACGGCGGTCAAATCTTTCTGACCGGGTCCGCGCTGGGAACCCATGGCGGGAGGGTTGTCCTCGATACGTCGGCCCGGGTCCCCAATATCTTTCAACGAGACCTGAACTTCGATACATTCCTGCGGGATTCGTCGATTCGCGGCTCGCTCTCCATCTTCGATTTTCTTGTTCGAGAGAATGAGAACGATCCGAAGACTCGAATTTTGGCGACTGTGGCGCCGACGAAGATCGAACTCGGCGGTTCATTTGCCAGCCCCGAAATCTCGGGGGACATCCACTTTGCAAACGTGGACGTTCAAGTCCCTTCGTCCGACGCTGAGACCTCAGATGCCGAGTTCGCGATCAATCCTCTTTTCAAGAATCTTCGCCTCATCCTCGACAATCCGGCGATCTTGCGAACAGGTCTCGTCACCCTTGCCGCCAACGGCGGGGGAACGATCGGCGGCAGCTTGGCGCAGCCTCGGGCAAATGTGGGACTTGTCCTCACGGGGGGAACCTTGAATCTTCCCACCACCTTCGTGGTTCTTGAAGAAGGGGGGCGAATCGATTTTCGGTACGAATCGAACTTGGGCGGGACCGCCGATGCGAGGTTGCTCTTGAACCTTGTAGGACGAACCAGTGTGGTCGCAAGGACCTTTAGCGACTCCCCCGAGCGATACGACGTGACGCTCGGAATCACGGGCGATCTTCTTGATCCTAATGGAGTGCGTCTGGATCCCACGAGCGATCCTCCGGACCTGACAAAGGACCAACTCCTCAACATTCTGGGGCAGCGAGATTTGATTGAGCAACTGGCGAAAGGCGCGAGTCGAAATCGACAGAATGCCTTGAGTGGCGCGGCGCTTTCTCTCGCGGTTCCCGGGGTTTCTGGCTACCTGACCAATCCGGTCGCGAAGACATTCCAGCTGGATTACTTGAACGTAGATTACAACCCGTTCGATGGGGCGACCTTCACGGCCGCAAAGACGATTGGTCGGGGCCTCACCGCCATCTGGCGACGCCAAGTGGGTGAATCGATCGATGGCCAAAGAAAATTTGAATTGAAACTCCAGTGGCGGGTCCCCAGCAACGATCGACTTTTGTCTCGGTTGCGGCTAGGAATCGGGTTAGATCAGCGGGTGCCCTGGAAGATAACTCTCGATTACTTCCGCCGATTTTAGGACAAAGGAACTAACTGGTTCCGTTATTCAGGTAGAACTACGGACGACGAGACGTTCCCGGATCCGCTACGCGCGCCTCCGCACCGTCATCCCTGGAGGGACATTTGCGAAAAGGATTATCAACGACTGCTCTACTTATCGCCGTCATGGGCGTGGCCTACGCTCAGACCACCGCCGCCGGAGTCGTGAAGGCCGTCGTGATCACGGGGAACCAATACATCTCGCGCGAAGCCATCTTGAGCGCAATGTCGCAAACCGAGGGGAAAACGTATCAACCCGAGAAGCTTCTCGTGGACAAGAGATCGATTGAAGACCTCGGCCTGTTTAAGGATGTGAAAGTCCTCTCGCGACCTCTCACGGATTCAGAGTGGGAGATTCAGGTGATGGTGGCCGAAAACCCACGGGTCAAAGAGATTGCGATTTTGGGCAACACGGTCGTGAAGACGGAGGAAATTTTGCCTCTCATCACGCAGGGCGTGGACCAAGTGTTTAACTTTAGAACCATCGGTCCGACCGTCGACGCGATCTCAAAGCTTTACGAAAAGAAGGGATATTTCGCTCAGGCGGAAATTGCGCCGCTAGAAGATTCTCCTGGCACGCTCGGGGTCAAAATCGTCGAGCGGGCGGTCAACGAGATTAAGATTACAGGATTGAGCCGAACTCGGCCCAGCATCATGCGAAGGATGCTCAAGACAAAGCCCAATCAAGCCTTCAGCGAGAATGTGTGGGCAAATGACCGGCGCCGTCTTGAGAGTACGGGTTGGTTTGAGCAACTCGAAGCGGCGAGCGAGCCGACCGAGGATATCGGAAAGTTCAACCTAATGCTTGACGTGAAGGAAATGCGCACGGCCCAGATTGGGTTCGGTGCCACCCTCGATCCACGTAGCAGACTCGCGGGCAGCTTGCGATTCAACGATTCCAACTGGCTCGGGGCGGGTCAATCCGTGGGCTTGCTTCTGCAGCAAGACACCGCCGGGAAGGGGTTGAGCGCGAGCCTCGACTTTGTCAATCCTTATCTCGATAGCCGAGACACCTCGGTTGCGGTTCGTGTTTACAGCCGAATCAATAGCTATTTTGCAGGTTCTGGCATCGGCGGGACCTCATCGCCCAACAACGAACAATTTGACGAGCGCAGAAACGGGGCGTCCCTCGCTTTTGGGCGACCGATCAGTCGAGACTGGTCTGCCACTGTCGGAGCGACCTTCGAGACGATTCGCACCATCGATCAGCGCATCGGAAACCTCTCCAGTAACGATTTCATCCAGCAGGATGGGGACCTCCTAGGGCTTCAGTTTCAATTGACTCGTGACCGAAGAGACGTGCCGCTTGACCCTGCGGAAGGCGACTACTTCCGAATGGGCATTGAACCCTATTCATCCCGCATCACAAAGATTGGCGGGGCCGTGGGCCAAAACACAGAACTGTTGGGTCGCCATCCATTCCTCCGAGCTTCGATGGAGTACAAGGCGTTCTTTAGCAAACGCCCGAGTGATCCGCGCAAGTTGACCGACCCACGCCAAGTCTTGGCGGTCCGTCTCCGATTGGGCGCGATCAAGGGAACCGTGCCGTTCTTCGAGCAACTGTTTGCCGGAGGTTCCGACAGTCTCCGTGGGTACTCCGATCAACGATTCTGGGGGAAGAAGTCGATGCTCGCCAGCGTCGAGTATCGAATGCCTATCCAAAAGTCCTTCAACCTCATTGGGTTTGTGGACTACGGCGGAGCATGGGATGGATACGGCACGCTGAACAACTTTAGTCAAAGTCGAACTCTCAAATTGCACCTCGGTTATGGTGCGGGGGTTGCGTTCCGCACACCTCTGGGACCGATTCGACTCGACTTCGGATTTAACGAGAAAGGCGGCAGCCGCACGCACTTCTCCATTGGAACTAGCTTCTAAACAAGTGGACCTTAAACGAATGAAGATCAACAAGCAAAATGTAGGATGGATTGTCGCTCTGGCTTTGGCCGCCGTGATGGCTGGGTCGGGGTTCCAAGCAACTCAAGAGAAAACCGGAGTCATCGATATGGCAAGGGTCATTCGAGAGAGTGAGCTTGGGAAGAAGAATGATCAGACCCTTCGCGTGGCTTTGGCCGCCCGTCAAGATTTGATCGAGTTTGTGCGCACATACAAGGTGCTCACCACGGATCAAGCGACGATGCTGAGAGACCTGACTCTTAAGCCGGTGCAATCTGAGGCCGACAAGGCGAAGATCAATCAGATTCGACAGGACGTGATTGATGCGGATAAGAAGCGAAACGCTCTCCTCCAAAAGACGAATGCCACCGAGGCCGATCGCCTTGTGCTACAGGATTACAACAACCGCGCCCAAACCATGGGCGAAGTGTTGATGCAGTGGGGACAAGAGTTCCAAGACACACTCGATCAGATGGAGTCAGAGATTCAATCTACAACCGTCGAGAAGGCAAGAAAGGTCGTTCGCGACCTAGGCAAGTCGAAAGGCTACACCGTTGTTTTCGAATCCTCCTATGCGGTCTATGGCGCGAATGATCTGACGGAAGACGGAATCAAAGCGCTCAATGCGGCGAACTAAGAGTTTTCTCTTCCCTTTTCTCGGGCTCTGTGCGACTCTTTCGGGATGTGGCACGGAGCCTCGTACTGTGTACGTCGACCTGGACCAGGCGTCCACTGCTTTTACTTTTGTCGCGGCTCCGCCCTTCGATTCACCAGGCTTGAACGCACTGGATTCTCGGCCCCTCTCGGCCACAGTGGTTCCAAAGAGTCGGCCCCTCACCACGGGGGGGATCAGCGACGAACTCTCTGCCGAGCTTTCGAAGGAACTCCAAGAACAACTCGAACAGTCGCGACTCTTGAGCGAGCGCCGGCTGCAAGCTTTCTTAGAAAAGAATTATCTCGCGGAGGCGCGGGCCGGAGAAGCCACCGAGATGGAAAAGCTCTCCGATCCGATTGCTCGGCTGTGGCGCGAAGCAAACGCGAAAACCGAATCTGCTTTTCGGCGATACGCGCAGCCGATTGGCAAACTGCGAACCCAACTTGCGAATCTCGTCGGGAGCCCTGACCCGCGAACGAACCGGGCACGGTTGCGCCAGCCTTGGGTGCTGACCAAGCCTGAAGACGTGCAGACGATCCGTGACGAGATTCAACGGCTCGAACTTGATTTTGAACGTGAACGGTTGGCCATCACGAGCGAAGCCGCCGCCGCGATTGATAGTTTGATCGTAGACATTCGAATCGGCACGGCTCTGAGGGTGGATGAGGCCCTGAAGCGGGCGAGGAAAGAATCTCGCGACCGACTTGCGGCTGTTTCGAGCTTTGACCTCCTCCTTTTGAACTCCGAATCGGTTGCCCAATTGATTTTGGGGCCGGACCCCGGCCCAGCACCCATCAGCGGCGCAAAACTGCCGGCTCTGCCAAGACTTGAGGCGGGTCAGGTAAAACCCTCTGCGGTTCACCTTGGTACCCCCTCTAAGGTTCAAGTTCGGGCCTATGTCGAATCTTGGGCCGCATTGAATGGCTTGAAGCTATCGACAGAGAAGAGAGGCAACCCAGACATGACCAAAGAATTCTTAACTTGGAGACAAAAATTCCGCACTGGACTTTAGGTTCGCTGGCCGAATTGCTGCATGGCACTCTCGAAGGTCCTGCGGAGGCCGTCGTGGTAAGGCCAGTGGAGGCCGGAAGCACCGATCCTGAGGGCGTGACGTTTGCCGAGGGCCCTAAATTCTACGAAAGGGTTCGGGGAAGCGGAGTGGGCGCGGTGATTCTGGGGCCCGAAGGCCCCGATCTAGGAGTCCCTACGATCCGGGTGGCCTCACCTCGCCAAGCCTTTGGGATGCTGTTGCATCTGTCTCAGCGAGCCCTCCCGCTGAACGAGGGCGTTCACCCCACGGCCGTCGTGGCCGACTCCGCCAAGATCGATGCCACCGCGTGGGTTGGGCCGTTTGCCGTGATCCAAGAGGGAGCGGAAATCGGGGCCGGGGCCAAGATTTACCCCTACGTGTTCGTGGGTGAAAATTCCATCGTGGGCGCGCATTCGATCGTGTTCCCTTCGGCCGTCATTTTGGCCGACGTCACGCTCGGAGCCCGGTGTATCGTTCATAGCGGAGTCGTTCTCGGCGCCGATGGGTTTGGGTTTGCCTGGGATGGCTCGGGTCACCAAAAGATTCCTCAGGTGGGCAGGGTTACGATCGGAGACCAGGTGGAGATTGGTGCGAACTCGACGATTGATCGAGCGACAGCGGGCTCGACGGTGGTCGGAGACGGCACGAAGATCGATAACTTGGTGCAGGTCGGCCACAACGTAAAGGTGGGAGCGCATTCTGTGATTGCTGCCCAGGTGGGACTTGCGGGAAGTGCTGAACTCGGCACGGGGGTCGTCGTGGGTGGACAAGCCGCGGTGAAGGATCACGCTCGCGTGGGTGACGGAGTTGTTTTGGCCGGGCGCACCGGTGTGATGGCCGATGTTCTCGAGCCTGGACAGTATTGGGGGACTCCCGCGCAACCAATCGGCGACGAACTAAAAATGCAGGCGCAATTGCGTCGGCTCGGCAAACTCGTCGAGCGTGTGAAGGAACTAGAACGAGAGATAAAGGAGCTAACAGGTGAGATTTGAGCGATTTACGTTTGAGAATGAGGTGAATATTTCGGGGCTGGGTCTTCATTCAGGAGACCCGGTTTCACTTCGATTGTTCCCAGGTGAAGAAGGGATTGGGTTTCGGTACGGGACGCAACGGTGGCAAGCGCACCCCAACGAAGTCACTGATACCAGCCGGTGCACCAAGCTGGGCGATATTGCGATGGTGGAGCACTTGATGAGTGCTTTGTGCGGGGCCGGAATCACGGATTGCGAGGTGGAGGTTTCTGGGGGAATGGAGCTTCCCGCGCTCGATGGGAGCGCCCAGGACTACTTGGCGGCAGTCGAAACGGGCGGTCAGGTTCGGCTTGGTGAGTGTGAGGTGAAGGGTCTCTTCGCTCGAGTTTTTGAGAAAACGGAGGATTTGAGCGTGGCGATCAGCAAGGGCGAGGGGCACTGGCGGTTCGAGTTCGACTTGGGCGAGAGGTGGCCTGGCCTTCAAGATTTTGAGTATGTTTTCGATAAGAATGCCTATCGAGAGCAGATCGCGTCGGCCCGTACGTTTGCCCTCGAAGAGGAAATGCCGATGATCGAAAAGATGGGCCTCGGAAAGGGTCTGGATGCCTCTTCCGCGTTCGTGATCGGGTCGAATGGCTACTTGAACGAAGTTCGCTTCTCCGACGAGCCTGTGCGCCACAAATTGTTGGATTTGCTCGGCGATATCTACCTGGCGGGCATTCCAGCTCACCTCATCAATGTGGTGGCAGTGCGCGCAGGGCACCGAGCGAATGTGGCCGCCGCCGCCAAGCTCGCGGCGACGGTAAAGATCAATCGTGTTGAGGGTTAAACGGCCCGGACAGGATCGGGAAAGTCTCGATACAGGCCGGATTTATAGTTCACGACCTTGCTAAAGACCTCGACGTGAAGGGCCTCGACCGGCTCGGTCCGCGGGGCCGCATGGAGGAAGGCTTCATCCAGTTGAGTAAGGTTCTTCACCCGGATGCTGATGTTCCATTCCCCCAGCCCGGCGGGGCCGAAACCAAGTTTCCGTCGCTTGATCGAGAAGCCCTCGATCTTCCCATGGGTCACCATGTGACCCAAGAAAGCCTCGACGGCCTTTGAGAAGTCTAAGTCTTTGACCCCCGGGGCCAGGTCGCACCAAATTTCGTAGTAATCCATGGGCGTGTTACTTTACGGTTTCGCCGAGAAATGCCTTGGCTCGTACGGTTGCGGCTTCCACTTTCGAAACGTCTCGACCGCCCGCCGTCGCAAATTGAGGGCCGCCTCCGCCGCCGCCACCGGCAACCTTTGCAACTTCCCGAACAAGATTTCCTGCGTGGGCGCCGGCGGCCATGGCTGCCTTGCCCACCTTGCAGACAAACGTGACTTTGTTTTCGCCGCGAAGGATGACGAGCCCCACACGATTGGGCTGGTTTTCCGTGAGGACATCGGCGACTCTTTCCGCGTCTTTCGGATCTCCAGACGGCAATTCTTGGATTGCCAGCTCAATCGCTCCGATCGTCGTTGTGTCTACCGAAGCGCCCGAACGGGCCGTTTGTTGCGCTAACTGCTCTCGTCGCTTTCGTTCCTCTTTCAGCTGATCGAGAGTTTTCTCGATCGTGGGGACGAGGTCGCGAGGGTGCGTTTTGAGGAGGGCACTCGCCTCGTGGAGGAGCTGGGTTTGCTCGGCGACCCACCGGTGCGCCCCGTACCCTGTTCTCGCCTCGATTCGTCGGGTTCCTGCGGCTGCGCTGGCCTCCGAGACAATCTTGAAATATCCAATTTCTCCCGTAGAACCTACATGGGTCCCGCCGCAAAGCTCTCGGCTAAACTCGCTGATCTCCACCATACGAACCTTGTCGCCATACTTCTCGCCAAAGAGCGCCGTCGCGCCTCTCGCACGCGCCTCTGAGATGGGGATATCGACATAGGTAACGACCGGAACATTGTACAAAATGTACGTGTTCACGATGTGCTCGATCTCCTTCAGTTGCTCTGGAGTGACCGCTTTGCCGTGTGTAAAGTCGAATCGGAGTTGATCGGGATTGACAAGCGAACCGGCTTGAGCCACGTGGGTCCCCAGCGTGTTTCGAAGCGCGGCATGGAGGAGGTGCGTGGCGGTGTGGTTCCGCATGATGTCGAACCGCCGGGTGATGTCGATCGTCGCGACCACCGGTTTGTTAAAAAACTGATGGTGGCAGACCTCGATGGCCGTGGCCTGGGCCATACCTCCGAGCGGCGTCGGGTTCGAATACTGCTCCACCTCGCACAGGTGGATGTAAACGCTGTCTTGTTTCGTCAGGTCGATGACTTTCAGGCGGAAGCCCTCGCCCTCAATGATTCCGGAATCGGAAACTTGTCCCCCACTTTCCGAATAGAAGGGAGTCTTGTCGATCGCGACCGCGACCAAGCCGGTACACGCCCCTGTCTCGTCAAGTTCTGGGAGGGCCCCGACAATACGGGCTCCAGCCCCCACTTCTTCGTAGCCCACAAACTCCGTGGGGGTGGTGGAAGGCGTCCCGAAATCATATTCAATGGTGACACCGGCGTACACGGCATCCATGTCCGCGCCGCCTCGGCTCCGCTTTTGAGCTTGGGCGAGGGCTTCGTCGTACCCATCGACGTCGACTTTGACGCCCGCTTCATTGCAAAGCTCGGTTGTGACTTCGAGCGGGAATCCAAACGTGTCGTAGAGTTGAAAAGCGGTCTCTCCATCGAGAATCTTTTCATCGCCGAGGGCAGCGAGGCTCGATTGCAGTCGCTGGACGCCCTTGTGGAGCGTGTTGCGGAAAAGTTCTTCTTCGCTATGCAGCGTTTCTCGAATCAGAGATTCTCGCTCGCGTAGCTCGTGGTAGTGGTCCCCCATGATTTGGATCACCGCCGGGGCGACCTCGGCAAAAAAGGCGCGTTCAAATCCTAGCACTCGCTGGCCTTTGAGCACGGCCCGGCGAATAAGGCGGCGCAACACATAGCCTCGTCCAGTGTTCTCGGGGCGAATTCCGTCGGCCAAACAGAAGCAAGCGGTTCGGATGTGGTCGGCGATGATCCGCATGGCGACATCACACGACTCGTTCTCGCCGTACTTTTTTCCA
>CAZBXR010000043.1:0-20172 GCA_964496145.1 uncultured Chthonomonas sp.
CTTTTCGAGAATCGTCGGCACGACCCCGCCCTCTTGACGCAGAAGGCCCACAAGGGCGTGCTCCGGCTCAATGGTCTGGTGCATGTATTCGGTAGCAACGGATTGCGAAGCCTGAAACGCTTCTTGAGCTTTGAGAGTAAGTTTGTCAAATCGCATTGTATTGAGCCTCCTAGTATTAGGTTACATTATGCTTAACGAGTCAAGTAGTGATTTGGTTCCACTTCTGACTGGATTTTGCGGAGGAAATTACGAGGCAAGAAGATAAAAAGAAACGGCCTGAACTTTCGTTCAGACCGCTTTTTCGAACTCACTTGCGCCGGGCTGCGGCATAGAGAATGATGATTGCGAACAATATGCAGCCAGTTTATGAAGCGCTTTTTCAGAAGTTGCGTCTAACTCGAGCGAACTTGTCAATGCCAAGTTCAAAAGAGCGTACGCTTCTTCCTCAGTGAGAACGAGTCCGTTTGACGTCCTGTCTAGGATCATCGTCTCCACCTCCGTTGAGAAGTAATAAGTGTAACGAAATTTCTGAGCAAAAGTTCTCCCAAATCCCCCTTTTTAGTACTAGAGTTCTAAAGTTTGGGACTTTAGGACCGAAAAATTAGGTGCTAGAGTAGACTTTCTACAATGCCCGAACAAGAACCTGAATTCCTCACCTTTGGCGGCCAAGCCATCATGGAGGGCGTCATGATGCGCTCCCCGAAATATTTCTCGGTGGCCTGCCGTGCCCCAGACGGTCGCGTCGTGGTGCGAACGGAGCCGCTGGAGAAGACTTGGATCGGCCGCCAGAAATGGCTCATGCTTCCGTTTCTACGCGGATCGTGGGCAATTCTCGACTCCATGATCTTGGGGACCAAGACCATGCGTTTTGCCGGAGAAATCCAAACCGATCCGAAGTTTGGGGCCGAATTGGAATCGGGGGCCGAGCCCACCGAACGGTCCGAAAAGATCGCCAAGATGGCTGTCGGGGGCGCCGTCATCGTGGGTATCGCGATGGGCATTCTTCTGTTCCAATATCTGCCGAACTTGATCGCTCAGATCTTTGGGACCGGTTCGGGCGATAAGAAGGGCACGCTCACGAACTACCTTGCAGAGCTTGTCAAGATGATCTTGTTCTTGGGCTACCTGGGCCTCATCGCCCGAATGTCCATCATCAAAGAGTTGTTCAAGTACCACGGGGCGGAGCACAAGGCGATCAATGTTCACGAAGCGAAGCAAGAGCTGAACCTCGAGAACACCGCCGCCATCACGCGGCTCCATCCTCGCTGCGGAACCAGCTTTATGGTCATTGTTTTCATGGTGGGGCTGCTGTTCCTGCCTCTTGTCCCTCGCTACCCGATCACTGGGCAACCAGGGAACGTCTTGCTCGATTCTGGGGCTCGATGGCTCATGGAGCTTTGCCTGCTTCCCATAATCGCGGGGATCAGCTATGAACTTCTCCGGCTCGCGGGCAAGAACCGAGATAAGCCGTGGGTACAGATGGCATTTGCCCCCGGCCTGTGGAGCCAGAAATACCTGACGACAATCGAGCCTGAGAAGAAGCACCTAGAAGTCGCGATCGAGAGCTTGAAGGCAGTCATGAAGGCCGAAGAATCGGGTGAACTCACGATCACCGATGATGCCCTCGGAACGGGAGCTTGGCCAGACGGTAAGCCAGAACGCCTCGAAACTGCCACGGCCTGATAAGCGCAAGGAAGCCTGGGATGAAAGGGAACAGGCCTCAAGTCTTGACGGTCGCCGTGCTCGCGGTGGGAATCGGCACTGCTCTGTCGATTCTCGACACCATGATCAGCGGGCAGAATCCACCGGGGCAACCGGTTGCCAATGTTTCGAGTGTCTCCCTCTTGGTCCTGGCCGCCGCCTTGGGTATCTATTGTTGCAGGGCAGCAATTCCCCATGGCGTCATGGCTTGGGGAGTGGCCACGTGCACGTACGTTCTTCTTCAATCGGTTACGGGGGCGGATCGTGGCTTTCAAGCGATCTTAATAGAATCTTTGCGACGAGTCGGAGGATTTCTCGTTCCATGCTGGATCCTCCGCGGAGTGATTGAATCCTTCTCGCGAAGGCGGAATTCAGCGACGCAGCCCTCCGTAAAAGAACCGATGGATAAGCTTCATGTTGACCCCAAATGATGTCTCCGTACGCCCCGACAAGGCTAGGGGGGAAGAAACGAGGGGGGCAGGAAGTCGGACCTGGAAACTCTTGGGGGCCGGAGCGCTATGCGGGCTCATGTACCTATTCGCCGAATATGATGGGCCTGGGTTCTACTACCATTGCCTGGCGCTGAAGATTCCATGCCCCTATGAGGTGGCAAACCACACGCAATGGATCTTTGGGCCATTCTGGCTTGTTCTTGCCGCCCAGGCGGCAAGCCTGCCTTGGAGGCAGTGGCTCACCTTTGTTGCTGCGGGTTTTTCGACTCACGTCGCATTGAAATCTTACAGTTTCTCGGTGGGAAAGGATTTCGAATACTATCCTGTCTCGCTTCAAGAATGGACAGGAGTGTGGGATGCTGGGTTCCTCCTTTCCAATCTTGCCTTCTTTTTGACGTTCATGCTCATCATTCGTGGGGCCTGGTGGACGATGCGTCGGATCAATCGCACGAAGAAGGCTTAGTCTCTCGGGCCCACCGAAGACCACTCGATGCGGAACTCGCAAAAAGAGTGGGAGGCACAAACCCGTGCCTCCCACTCTTGACTACCTCTGTAGAAGAGGTTTTCTGGTCTCCCGTAGGATTACAGGTCGCCAGCTAAGTTGTAGTTGTCGCTCAAAACGAAGTAGTCGAGCAGGTCTACCGATGCGTCACCGTTGAAGTCTGCAGCGGCGTTGTAGCCAGAGTCGCCAACAGCGAGGTTGTAGCTATCGGAAAGTGCGAAGTAGTCCAGCAGGTCGCAGCTTTCATCGTCGTTGGCATCGCCGTTCGCGAGATCCACGTTCAATGTTGTGCTGGAGCCGATGTTCACGCCGCTTGTGAGCTTCGATAGGAATCGGCCCCCGTTGACCCAAACGTCGTTGACGCCGGTTGCGGTGGTGGTGAAGCTGTAGTCTCCGTCCGCATCGACCGATACGACCTTCGTATCCACAACGTTTCCGTTGTTTCGGATCTCGAATGTCATCGAGCCCATCGCCAGAGTGTCGGTCCAACCGTCAGGATTGATCTTGCCCGAGATGGTATTTGATGTGGCCGCAGGACCAAACGAGATGTTGTCGTAAAAGACTCCCGAGTTTTGATAGTTGGTCGTGGTGCTCACGAAGCCGAATTGAAGGATGTGGCCTGTCCAACTGTTGTCAATCGTGATGCTGAGCGTATTGCCTTCAGACCATTCTGTCTTCGAAGCCAAAGTTGTTTCCTTGTTTGGATTCGAGACGAGGGTATAGCCAGTGAATGGGTTCAAGACCTTGATGAATGCAAAGGTCTTGGTAGTACCAGCCGGGCCTGCAATAAACGCGGCTTTGTAGTCGAACTTGAAGTTGTAAGTCTTGCCGAGGTCAGCGGCAACAAGAGTGCGCTCTTGGAAAACGTTTGCCTCGATGAGGTTTCCAACTGCGTGATCCCCGTTGTTGTAATCGCTGTAAACGTTGATGTACTGGTTGCCTTGGTTTGGACCGGCTTCGCCAGAAGCGATGGAACAGAAACCTGGCGTACCATTAGGGGCTGAGAACGTCCCGTAGCCGTAGATGTAGCCTCCGGAGGAGGTGAAAACGTTGCCGTAGACCTTCCAGTTGTCATCGGCAAGAGCGCTCCCGCTCACTGCATTCAGTGACTCAAATGTTTGGCTGTACGCTGGAATTTGCGCCATTGCTGCGGTCGATAGTGCGGCTCCCACCATTGCGGCCGCGATTCGTGCGTTCATTTTTTTCATAATCATGATCCTATCTGATACACCATGCAGGAAACGGTTCGCGAAACGTTTCTCATGTGATGGTGAAATTATACTACACCCTCTTCAGAATCCAGACATTTCCTGGCACAAATACGGGCGAATTTTGTTTGTGAGTTTTGAGGGTTCAAGACGGAACGAAAACCAGACTCTTTGTCCGGACTAAAAAACTAGGGGAGGGCACAATCTGTACCCTCCCTTTCTCGTTCTCGATCGGAGAGTTACTTTGTGCGTCGTCGTCGAAGAAGTGCTGCGCAGCTCAGGCCAAGCACAGTCATGGTTGCTGGCTCAGGAACGGCTCCAAAGCTCAGGTTATCGTAATACACGCCAGAACCTTCGTAGTTCGTAGCTGTGCTTACGAATCCGAACTGGAGGATGTGACCAGCCCAGCTGTTGTCAATGGCGATGGAAAGGCTGTTTCCTTCGGACCATGTCGATCCCGATGCCATCGTTGTTTCAAACGTTGGGTTCGCGACCATAGTGAATCCTGTGTTCGGGTTCAGAACCTTGAAGAAGGCAAACGTCTTTGTAGCACCGCTGGGGCCAAACATCGAGGAAGCCTTGTAGTCAAAGGCGAACTTGTAGGTGAGTCCGAGATCGGCAGCGCCAATGACTTGCTCTTGGAAGACGTTGGCTTCGATCTTGTTTCCGTTTGCGTGATCGCCGTTGTTGTAGTCGCTGTAAATGTTGATGTACTGGCTACCTTGGTTGGCTCCGCCTTCGCCAGATGCAATGCTCGAGAATCCTGGGCCTCCGTTTGGAGCGCCGAATACGCCGTAACCGTAGATGTAACCACCCGACGGAGTGAAGACATTGCCGAAGATCTTCCAACCATTGCCAGAAAGAGCGCTGCCGCTCGAAGCGTTCAAGGATTCAAAATTCTGGGTGTACGGAGTCAAGTTTGCGTTGGCTACCGAAGCAATGGCGGCACTGACCACGAGGGCAGTAAGGCGTGCGTTGTTCATTTTCATAGTGTTCTCTCTTTCAAAAAAGCTCTTGCGAGAGGCGTTTGCGAAACGTTTCTCGCTCGATGACTGAATTATACTACACCATCCCCAAAAACGAGAAAATTCTTGGTATTTTTACTAGCAAGAAAAGCGGTAGATCAGGAACCGAGCGCGACTCTTGAGTTAGCGGGCTCTTCGGCGGCCCCAAGACCGTTATTCTCGATCACCTGGCGATACCAGTAGGCCGAGTCCTTGAGTGTCCGCTTTTGCGTTTCAAAATCGACGTGCACGAGCCCAAATCGGTGCCGATATCCCTCTGCCCACTCGAAGTTGTCGAGAATGGACCAGTGGAAGTAGCCATCGATGGGGAAGCCCTCATCGTGAGCGCGATGGAGACCCTTGAGATATCGCGACGTGTAGTCAATGCGTTGGGGGTCGTGGACCGCGCCATCTTCAGAAACCCAGTCTAGGGAGCTCAACCCGTTCTCGGCGATCATAAGCGGGAGTTTGTATCTCTCACTATGGAATCTCACCGACCAATAAAGCCCTTCGGGCGTCACGGGCCAATCAAACCCAGTTCTCGGGTGGCCCGGCGCGAGTTTTACCACCTCAGGCTTTCCGTCTTCACCCATCTTCACATACGGAGCGGAGTAGAAATTCAATCCCAGACGGTCGACGGGTTCACTCATCAACTTGAGGTCCTCGTCCGAAACTTTTGGCCCATCGGGGGTGAGCACCGAAATGCACTCTTCGGGCCACTCTCCGAGGACGACAGGATCGAGATAAAGTCGTGCAAACCAGAACGATCGGGCGGCATCTTGCACACCAAACGTGAACTGGCGTGCGGCTTCGATGTTCGCAGGAGACTCGTCGATCGGGATGCCAATGTGGCTGATCGGAACGTAGCCGATGGTCGGAGTCGTTTTCGCGCGAGCCCGCAGCACTTGCACAGCCTTTCCGTGTGACATCATGGCGTGCTTGGCAGCAAGAAGAAACTCAGGCCAGCCCAGCTTGAGACCCGGAGCGTGAACTCCGTCCACATGGCCGAGACCGAGGAAGCAGGGAGGTTCGTTCAGCGTCCACCAATTCTTGACGCGATCAGAAAAATGGTCCGCGAGGACGGTTGTATATTCGCCGAACCACTCGACGGAGTCTGGGTTGAGCCACCCACCTTGGTCAAACAGAACTTGGGGATAGTCCCAGTGGAAGAGCGTTGGGTAGGGCTCGATTCCATACTCTAGCAGGCAATCGATGAGTTTGTCGTAAAAAGCAATCGCCTCAGGATTCACTTGGCCTACGCCGTTTGGCAAAACCCTCGACCAAGAGAAGGAGAATCGATAAGCCTGGAGACCAATCTGATCCATGATCCCGACGTCCTCACGGAACCGGTGATAATGGTCGCACGCGACCGCGCCCGTGTCACCCTGAAGGACCTTTCCGGGGGTCTCGCAGAAGGTATCCCAGACAGATGGGGTGCGACCCCCCTCTTTTGCTGCTCCTTCAATCTGATAGGAAGCGGTTCCCGCTCCCCAAACAAAGTTGTCTCCAAATCGATTCATTTTTCGCATTTCACTAGACGTTATTTTAAGCCAGTCAAAGTCATTCCTTTGACAAAGTATCGCTGCCCGAGCAAGAAAATGACTACAAGCGGAAGGGTGACCATTACGCTCCCCGCCATGAGCAAGTGCCATTGCTCCGCACGGAGCGAGTTATAGGTTGAGAGCCCAATCTCAAGCGTTTGCTTGTCTGGATCACTCAAATAAATGAGGGGACCCATAAAGTCCCTCCAATTATAGATAAAACAGAAGATACCCACAGTTGCCAATGCTGAACCTGAGAGAGGCATGACGATGCGTGAGTAAATGGTCCAGTGGCCCGCCCCCTCGATCTTCGCGGCCTCGTCGAGTTCCTTGGGAATTCCCAGGAAGAATTGACGCAGCAAAAAGATGTTAAACGCGCCGCCGCCAAAGAATGCGGGGACGGTGAGAGGCAGGATGGTGTTGATCCACCGGAGTTCTTTGAACAAGAAGTACGTTGGAATCATGGTCACAATCGCCGGCAACATCATCGTGCTGAGGAGCACTGTGAAGAGGCGATCTCGGCCCATGAAGGACATCTTGGCGAAGGCGTAGGCCACAAGGCTTGAACTGAGGATGACCCCAAGGGTTGCCAAAGAAGCGATGATGACCGTGTTCCAAAACAATTTGAAGAAGTTGACGTTTGGATTGGTCAGCACCTCGGAGTAATTGCTCCAGGTGACGTTTTGCGGCCAACTCCATGCCGAGGTCGTTGCAAGCTCCTCTGGGGTCTTCAGCGACATCGCAAGTGAGGTGTAGAAGGGAAGGAGGAACACCAGGCTTCCCCCGGCCAGCAGGAGTACGACGAGGGCCTTGCCCCATTTCACTCTTTGTGTCTGTGTCAAGATGCCCCCTCGTAGTAAACGTACTTGTTGAGCTTCCACTGGATCTTCGTGATGACGAAGACGACAGCGAAGAGGAGCCAAGCCAGAGCGGAGGCATAGCCCATTCTCAGGTTGCCGAAAGAGTTGTCGAACAGATGCAACATGTAGAATCGAGTCGCATCGTTGGGGCCTCCCTGCGTCATCACATACGCCTGGGTAAAGACTTGGAAGCTTCCAATCACCCCGGTGATCAGCGCGAAGAAGAGTGCGGGCGACACCATCGGAAGCGTCACGACCTTAAACTTGTGCCAAGGTCCAGCGCCGTCGAGAGTCGCGGCCTCGTAGTAAAAGTCGGGAACGGCTTGGAGGGCTGCCAGAAGAATCACCATGCCTCCTCCCACGCCCCACAGGCTCATGACAATGAGCGAGGGGAGTGCCAAATTTTCGTCTCCAAGCCAGTTGGGGAGTTGGCCGTTCGTGCCGAGCCAAGAGGCAATTCCGAATAGGTTTCGTTCTCCGTCTTGACCAAAGAGCAAGACATTGAGAAGCCCGCCCTCGGGTTGAAATACCTTGCGCCAGATCAGCGAGGCAGCCACCGCGCTCGAGAGTGCAGGAAGGTAGAACATCGTCCGATAGATGGGCATGCCCTTGACCTTGACATTGAGCAGCATAGCCAAGGCAAGTGAAACCACCAACCCCAGAGGAACCGAGACGATCGTGTAAATCGACGTGACTTTGACCGTATTCCAAAACCGGGCGTCTTGGAGCATGGCCTCGCGGTAGTTGCCCGCGCCTCGCCATTCCGCAGGTTGAATGATGTCCCAGTTCGAGAAGCTCATGAGGAGCGAAAAGATCATGGGGCCGACGGTGAAGATGAGCGTGCCGATAATCCACGGGGACAGGAAAAACAGGCTTGCCCTGTTTTCAGCTTTCTCTGCCTTCGATCGCCTTTTTCGAATCTCGGGGCCATAAATCCAGGCCAACGACCCGCCAAACAGAACCAGCCCGGCAAGCCCGCCCCATCGCCAGTCGAACGGCGGAAGATTCTCCTCTTTCAGAATGGTGAGGAGTCGGTCCGTACCGGCCTTATTGCCTTCGGCAAGAGCTTGGCTGGCGGTAGCGGTGCCGGCATAAATTTGTTCTGTCTTCGAAAAGACGATGCTACTGACTTCGGACCAATAGTCGGCCGTCGGCGGAAAAACGACATGTTGGACAGCCGTATCGGTGATGATTCGGTTCGCAGGATACTTCTGTTCAAGAGGGGTGTCAGGTCCTGGAATCCAGTCTGGACCCTGAGCGAGCTTCTGGATCGCAGGCTGGGCAATGCCCGCCTTCGCCATGGCCCGCATTCCGGGCGCTCCCGCCATCCACCGAACCAATTCCCACGCCAACTCTGGGTGCTGGGTGGATTTCAAGATGCCGTACCCTGAGCCGCCCGTGGGCGCACTCCGATTCACCTTTCCGGTAGCAGGATCGATGTGCCCCGGGGCCAGCGTGATATCCCACTCGAAAAATTTGGGACTCTTTGGATTCAGCGCCTTGCGAATGTTCGGCACGTCCCAAATTCCGCACTGATACATCGCGACTTTCTGTTGGATGAACAGTTCGACCGCGGTGGTCTGCGCAACCGAGGTGAGTTCGGTTTGGCTCGGCATCCACTTTCGCTTGTTCGAAAGCTCGGTGACAAAATCGAAGGCGCGAATGATGCGCGGGTCCGTGAAATTCAGCTTGTCAAAGCTCTCGGGATTGTTAACAAACCGGGCTCCGAGCGAGAAGGTGACGGTGTCGGTAAAGGCTCCCGTCCAAGAGGGAGCGAACCCCCACTGGGTGTGCTTTCCTTTGGCATCGCGCTTCGTCAGCTTTTGCATGCAGTATGTGAAGCACTGACTTCCAAGCTCGGGACGTGGGTTGAAATCCCATGTCCAATTGCCATCCGGCTCGGCCAAACCGGCCTCGCGGAAGAGCCTTTTGTTGTAGTAAATGAGCCCGATGGGAGCGATATCTCGGGGCAGGATGTACAGCTCTGACCGGTACTGGAAGGCCTCGACGATGGGCTTGTAATACTCGCCGATGTCGAAGCCAGGGGTTGATTGGATCTGCGGACCCAGGGGGAGGAGAGCCGACCGCTTCGCAAACATTTGCATGTTTTGCGTGTCCATCATCGCGACATCGGGCGCGGTGTTGCCTGCAACTTGCGAGAGCAGCCGCTGGAAGAAATATCGATAATCGACATTCTCCAGCTTGACTTTTACGCCCGGGTGGCTTTGCTCAAACTCTTTGACAACGCTGCGCAAGACCCGAAGGCTTTCATCTCCATCCCACACCACCAAGCGCAGCTCGACGGGGGCCGCGCTTGCGCTGGTCGCTAAGCCCAGAAGCAGAGTGAAGAAGAGGCCTAGGGTCCGCAACAATGAGTTCAAAGAGCTACTTCCTGGGTTCAGTTTCCGCTGGGAGGCGCAGTAGGAGCTGGCGAGGAGCCGGCAGCATTGGGATCAATCTCGCCGTACTTCTTTGTCTGCTCAAGAATCTGCGCTTCTTGTTCTGGAGTCAGCTTCCCTTTTAAGTGATCCGGAATAGCTTGCTTGACCTTAATTTTTGGAGCAGGTAGATCGGCAGGACCGGCCATGGCGCGGAAAATAAAAAATCCGCCAACCAGCACGACCAGAACAATGGAGGACACAACGACCCAAACAGGAACTTCTTTCTTCATAGCCTTAAAACGTGAGTGCAGAGAGGGTGAGGAGAAAAATCTCCTCACCCTCGTGGTTTGTTCTTATTGTTGTGGCAGCGGACAATCGTTCGCGGGGCCATTTCCGCCGAAGTCGTCTGCATCGAGGCAGACACCCTTCAGGTTCGGATTCACGGCAGCGTTGTAAGCCGTGGATTGTCGATAGCCTGCGAAGATGTGGCCCGCAGGGAACGACTTGACGTGCGTATCGGCGAAGCCGTAGTTCGCTCGTTGGTTTCCAGATTCAAAGTCGATTCCGGAATGGAGCTGAGCTGGGTTCACGTCCTTATAGGAGAGCGTGTTGGTAGAACCAGCACCCCAAACCCATTGCTCCCAGAAGGTGTACCAAATCCATGTGTCGTTTGCATAGAACTGAGCAATGTTTCGTTGCTCGGTCATGAGAATGGTGTTTCCAGGGACAGGGATTGCGGTGGTGGAGTAGACCGTGACCGGGGTCTCGGTGGTACCGCCCCAAGTGTTAACGCCTCCGACGCCGCGAATGAGATTGTTCGCCACGCGATAGGAACGCTTGATTTCGCCCAGATTTGAAGGCTTCTTCGGAGCTCGGTCAAGCGGCGATTCAAAGAGTTTGTAGCTCTTCGCGTACCGATAGATGACCTTGTCCCATGTCGGGCAGCCCATTTCTTGGTCGTTGCAGCTTCCTGTGACCCACGAGGCGCCGTTTCCGTTCATGGTCCCGCGCTTTGGATAAAGGTCGTCGGAGTCTCCCACATACAGTTGGAATGCGGTGAGAATCTGCTTCATATTGGATACGGCGACTGTCTTATTGGCCGCTGTCTTTGCCTGGGCAAAAACAGGGAAGAGGATGGCCGCCAGAATTGCGATGATTGCTATAACTACTAGAAGCTCGATGAGCGTAAATGCGGATCTTCTTTGGTTCATTTCTTGTCCTCCTTTGGACGTGATGTCGATTGTCTTGTGATGAGTTGGGTTTGGAAAATAGTTTCTTCTTGCGGCTCTCGGCCCTCGATGAGTTCGCGGAGTGTTCGCACAGCGGCGGCGCCCATTTCGCCGATCGGCTGTTGAACGGTGGTGAGGCCTGGATAGACATTTTCGCTGGCCGGGGTCATGTCAAATCCGGCGATGCTGATGTCTTCGGGGACCCTCTTGCCGCGGCTGAGGGCTTCCACCATGGCTCCAATCGCCATTTCGTCGTTCGCGCAGAACACGGCCGTGGGAGGATCGGGCAATTCTAGAAGGCCCGCCATGGCGCGTCGGCCGCCCTCGATAATAAACTGGCCCATGCCCACAAGTTCCTCGCGGTAGGGAAGGTGTTTCGCCCTTAAGAAGGCTTGGTAGGCTTGCAAACGGACAATGGCGTCCTGCATGTCAAGTCGGCCGGCAATGTGAGCAATCTTCCGGTGCCCGAGTTCATACAGGTGATTCATCACGCTGTTGACGCCGGACTCGTTGTCTACGCTAAACGTAAGCACGCCTTCGAGAGGCAGCCCCGACATGCTGACGCACGGGGAATGCATGCTCGTCGCGATCTCGACGGCCTTCTCACTGAACTGGGGCGCAACAAAAATGACTCCATCCACGCGACCATCGACCAAGATGGAGGCGAGCTCGTCTCGCTCGGTTTCGGAACACCGTGTGAAGAGCAAGACGTCTTGGTGCAGGCGCCCGGCTTCGTTCACGATGCCGTTGAGGGCGAGGTGCAGGTAAGGACTGAGAAAGACGTTCTCTTTCACCTCGGGCGGCACGATGCCAATCGTGTCGCTCTTGCCAGTCACCATCGATCTTGCGATTCGATTCGGACGATAGTTGAGTTCCTTGGCGGCAGCAAGAACTTGGAGGCGGGTTGTCTCGGGCACAGATCGGGGGCCGCCGTTTAGGGCGTAACTCACGGTGCTCACCGAGATGTTTAGCTTCTTCGCGATGTCCTTGATTGTGGTAGCCATGATATTACGAAACGTTTCTCAATCTTGATGGTTGGCTCATTATACAGGAACAATGGGCACTTTGCAAAGAAAAATTGAAAAATTCTTCTTATTCGAGATTTCGGGTGTCTTGGCCATTTTGCCACAGAGTATTGCGGCACGGGAGATCAAGTAGGGTATTGTCGCAAAATGAGTTTGAGATACGTTTCGCAAAGGGCTGGAAAAGTGTCCGTCATCGCCGTCGCAGCCGTCGCGGTTTGCGCGTTGGTGGGGGCCGCCACTCTCCGAAAAGATTCACCCACCAAGTCGGCTCCGGCCTCTGGTTCGAAGGTGACCTTAGTCAAGAAGGATGGGGGGTATCAGCTTCTTCGAAACGGGCAGCCATACTTCATCAAGGGCGTGGGGGGCAACGGATCTCGCAAACTTCTGCTTGAGATCGGTGGAAACTCGTTCCGCACATGGGGAGCCGAGAACATCGGCCAAGTGCTGGATGACGCTCATAAAGATGGCTTGACCGTAACAGTGGGCATTTGGCTCATGCATGCCGGTGAGTTCAACTATCACGATCCCGTTGCCGTGAAAAAGCAGTTTGAGATGTGCAAAGAGGTCGTCCAGAAACACAAAGACCACCCCGCCCTTCTCATGTGGGCATTTGGCAACGAAATGGAAGCGCACCCGGATGATCCTGCGGTGTGGAAAGCGGTGGAAGACATCGCGGCCATGAGCAAGAAGATTGACCCCAACCACCCCACCATGACTGTCGTGGCCGAGATGGGCGGAGACAAGATTAAGAACCTCCACGAGATCTGTAAGAGCATTGACATCGTGGGAATCAACAGCTATGGGGGCGCACCCTCGGTGAAGGAGCGTTACCCCAAAGCGGGTGGAACCAAGCCGTACATCATTACCGAGTTTGGCGCCCCCGGCCCGTGGGAAGTTGGCAAAACAAGGTGGGACGCCCCTCTAGAATGGACGAGCACCGCCAAGGCCGATTGGTACCGAGATGCCTATGAAAAGTCGATCAAGGGCAACCCAGGCCTCTGCCTCGGCTCCTACGCCTTCCTTTGGGGCAACAAGCAAGAAGGCACGGCCACTTGGTTTGGAATGTTGCTTCAGGATGGCTCGCACACAGGAGCCGTGGATGTCATGACCGAGTTCTGGACAGGAAAGCCGCGAAAGGACTTAGTTCCGCGTATTGAGAAGCTCGAGGTTTCCGCCACCGATTCTCTAAAGCCGGGCCAGACCATTCAAGCTACTTTGGTGGCGTCAGACCCCGAAGGCAAACCGCTTCGCGTGAAGTGGCTCCTCAAGGGTGAGGTGAAAGTGCGCCTGACGGCCGGACGGGATGAAGTTGTTCCACCCACGTATTCCGAGGCGTTGATCACTTCGACAAACTCATCCGCCGAGTTCAAAGTCCCGACCGAAAGCGGAGCGTATCGCATCTTTGCCTATGTGTACGACGATGCAGGTGGTGCCGCCGTGGCGAACGTCCCGATCTTTGTCGGGCAATAGAGTTAGTCTTCCGACTCAAAAGATTGGAAAAAACTCTCTCTCTGTAAGTTGGGGTTTGGTATGCTGTGGAGTGCTACTTAGTGCTCCGTAGCGGAATGCGTCATGTCTTGCAGATTTTCCTCGATTTTGTTTTTGGCAGGCTATGCTGGGGTTGCCAATGCTAACATCGCGTACGAGTACATCGATCTTGAGGCAAGTTTTGGTGGTCCTGTTTATTCCATCACCGATATTTCGGAGAGTGGCTTTATCCTGGTCAACGGAACGACTCTGTATGACCTCGTCACGAAAAGGAAGGTCCCTCTGCCGAAGCCCGGGGGCGTGTTCAAAATAACAGAGGCTTTCCTAAATGATTCAAATTTCATTGCTGGAACAGCAAGCGAATACCCTTTTGGATCGGCCGTAAAAGGCGTGTATTTGAAGCCCAGCCAACCATACAGTCTCATCACCCTCGGTAGCTTGCCAAACGCGAGAAGGACGGCTGCGTATTCGTTGAACAACCATCAGGAGATCGTAGGTATGTCGAGTTTCGGCGTTTCCCGTGATCAAACTCGTCCGATGTGGTTCAAATACAATCCTGAGACCGACTCCCACACTCCCACGATCCTGTACGACGGGTTCGCCGTGGCCATGAGTATCAATGACTCAAACCAGGTCGTCGGCTTTTCAAGTCTCGAAAACACCAGTATCGACCTTCCTGCATTCTTTGACGGCCAAGGCGGGAGGGAACTCCTCCAACTTCCGCTGGGCTATGCCTCTGGCCGCTGTACTAAGATTGCCCCATCCGGAGCGATCGTGGGTTATACGCTCGGTGATACCTATCCCGGCATCAGGCCCCTCCTTTGGCGAAGTCGCGGGGCGAATCCTGAGATTCTGCAAACCCCGTTTGGGATCCCCGAGGAGAGTCACCTTACAGACATCTTGTCAGAAGACTTGATAGCAGGAATTGGGGGAGAAGATGGAGGGTGGTGGAAGGAGCCGTTATTGTGGAAGGAAGGGACCCCGTATCGCCTCCACCACTTTGTGAAGAACTTTCCTGGACCTCGGTTTCAGATCGACAGCGATTTACAATTATCCAGGGACGGGACGATCATTGGGACCGGTTCGGAAACTTACACTCAAGGGGGCCAAAGAGATCGGGGTTTCCTGCTCGTCCCAACGACTCGTCCAGCGCAAACCACGACAACGGGAAAGTTTTCGCTCCCAGACTGGGCGGCATGGAAATCACCTGGCAACTTTAAGTTCAGGATCATTCCGCAGTTCGGGGAGGAGGAAACGATTGAAGTTCCCATCTCACGAGACGGGTCCTATTCTTTCACGACATCGATCTTTGGGTCGGCCCTTTTCGAGATCACCCCTCCTCCGCCTCACCTTCCCCAAAGGTTCGTGGCGGGAGTGAATGGAATGGACTTGGAGGCGGCCTTTTACAGCGGAGACACGAATGGCGATCAAAGCGTAGACCTTCTCGACTACTTTGCTCTCAGTGATAGCTATTTGTTGGGGTTTGGAGATTCAAACTTTGACCCTAGCGCCGACCTGAACGGAGATGGGTCGGTTGACACGACTGACTTGAAGATTTTGCAAGCTCGGTACGGAATGGTTGCAGAATTTTAGGTCAGAGTCCTCCCTTTTCGAGAACTCTGAACACAATCTATTCAATTGAGCTTTTCCCACGTCCCAGATGGTCAGCGGTTCGACAGGGTTTCTCCATGGGCTCGCCTGCGAACCCAAAACCTCCGCTCTTTAATCCTGGACCAATGCCCACGCCGTTCGAGGCGACATTCCTTGCACCCGGACCATCTTTACCCAAAGCAGGGTCATGTGTTCGAGGTGGAGCGCATGGGCGAGAGGGCCCACGTGGAGTGGCACCCAGCCAGTGATTCTCGCCAGAGCCTCCGCGGTCGATTGAGCATCGGCGTGATCGGCGGCGATCAACATCGTCGGCGCGGCGGGATGCATGGGTGGTTCCTCGAAGTTTTCGAACCCATAGACGCTAAAGCACTTCGCAACATGGCTTTCTGGCAAGAGCGATTGCACGAACTCCGAGCCTGATTGGGTGTTCGCGAGCCCATGGGTAAGGTTCGGCCCCACCGGGTTTGTGCAATCGACCACGACCTTGCCGGCGAGAGCCTGGCGCAAAGGCGGGAGAGCTTGTTCGACGGCAGGAAAGGGAATGGCAAGGACCAGCGCATCGCAAGCACGGCATGCATCTTCGGGAAGTGCCACTAAGATTTTTTGCTCCGCCACCCAACCGGGCAATGCGGCGGCTCGCTCTTGAGAAACCGCGAGGGTCACCTCGATTCCGGCCTTGGAAAAGGCCCGGGCCAGGGCACCCCCGACCTGGCCGTGACCGAAAAGGGATACCTTCATCTGCCGATCGCCTCGATGACGAGCCGAGCCGTTTCGAGACCCGAAAAGTTTTGCTGACCGGTGATGAGGTTTCCATCGCGGACGGCAAACGATTTCCACAGGCCCGCTTGGATGTAGTTTGCGCCGAGAGCCCTCAGTTCATCTTCTATGCGCCAAGGCATGATGTGCGTTCCACGGGGCAGCGCGCCGAATTGCCAAACAGCTTCGTCGGCAAAATCCTCTTCGACGTTTGCAAATCCGGTGACCGTTTTGCCCGCGACCAAAGGCGTGCCATCGGCGAGTGTTGCATAGCGCAAGATGGCGGTTCCGTGGCACAACGCCGCGGTCACCTTCCCGCTGAGATAGAAGTTTGTGAAGGCATCGATGAGGGGTTGTGCCCCTTCGAACGTGAACATGGGGGCCTGGCCGCCTGCGACCACGAGGGCGTCGTAGTCCTCGGGGTTCAGGGTGGCGATGGCGGCGGTGTTTTCGACCAGCGCGGCGAGCTCGGGGGTGTGTATGAACCCGAGGCTGATGAGATCGGACTTGGAATAGCCGCTTGGGTCTCGTGGGTCGCTCATCGCGTCGGGGGTGCAAGCTCCGCCGAGAGGGCTGAACAGGTCGACCTGCATGCCTGCCTCGTGGAATGCGAAATAGGGGTGCGTGAGCTCGGACCACCAAAAGCCGACCGGCCAGCCCGTGGTGGTGCCGGTGGCAGGGTTCGAGATGACGAGGGCTACGCGCTTGGGGCGAATTTGCGATACTGGATTTGCATTTTGCAAAGACATGGTTGCATTTTGGATAAGTAGGGCTGTATAGTGCAAGTAGTTACTATGAGGTAACCATGAAGAAAGCCCCCGAAAAGATCAAATTGGGAGCCGAAAAGGCTCTTGGCGTCGTGAGTGATCAGTGGTTTATCGTGATCATTCACGCTCTCATGCGCGGCAAGCTAAGGTTCTCAGAATTGCATCGAGCGATTCCTGGAATCTCGAAAAAGGTTCTCACGCAAACGGTGCGAAAGATGGAGCGCGATGGGTTTGTGCTGCGCACGGTGTATCCTGTGGTTCCGCCGCACACGGAATATGAGCTTACGGCGCTGGGGGAGAGCATCGTGCCTGCCTTGCAGGGGCTCTGCCGATGGGCGAACGAGCACTTCCACGAGGTGGAAGCTCACCGCGAGGCCTTTGCCTTGTCTCGGGACGGCGAAAGCCCGGATGTTTGAGTAGGTGAGTTTTGAGCCCGTGGGACCTAAATCGCCGTGCATACGTGCGATTTTCGGAACGAACCTGCGAGGTCGTGTCGTGAATCGCGCATGCGGCTTGACCTACGTTGTAATCAGATGATTTATTGAACAACTTGTAACCGGTACAGCTAAACTGAAGCTGAATATGCGAGCTGTATTGGGCATTGACGCAGCATGGACAGCGACGCAACCAAGCGGGGTGGCGGTCGCGGTGGAGACCTCTACCGGCTGGAAGTTGGTTGCCGCAGAGTCTTCGTATCAACGGTTCATCGCCCGGTCGAGAGCGACCATGGAACCCGAACGCAGACCCTCTGGGTCGATTCCTTGCGCCGACGATCTTCTTGAAGCAGCCAGGGCCATGTCCGGGGTCGAAGTGAGCCTGATCGCCGTGGACATGCCGTTATCGCGGACCCCAATCACTTGCCGCCGGGCATCCGATGACGCTGTTTCAAGAGCTTACGGGGGCCGGAAATGTGGAACGCATTCGCCGAGCATTGCTCGACCGGGTCCCCTCAGCGATAGGCTCCGTGAATCGTTCGAGGCAGTTGGCTTTCCCCTGCATACAGTAGAAGTTGTCGGCCCTGGAGTGATTGAGGTCTATCCACACCCGGCTCTAGTTGAACTTGCGGGCGCATCCGAACGGCTTCCCTACAAAGCAGCGAAATCCAGAGCCTATTGGCCATCGCTATCACCCCCTGAGCGACGAAGCCGGTTGCATTTGGAGTGGTCCAGAATAATCGGATTGCTCGACCAGGAAGTGCAAGGCGTCTCATCTGCATTCGATGGCTTTGAGCGACGAACCAGCGGCTACGAGATGAAAGCCACGGAGGATGCCCTGGATGCGGTCGTATGCGCTTGGGTTGCGATTCGGGCACTCGAGGGCCGCGCAATCCCCTACGGAGACGCGGACTCTGCAATATGGATTCCGTCTCCGAAGATAGATTGACTCCTCCAGATATCTTGTGCATTTGATTGTTTCAGTCGGGACGCTTTCTATAGCGGTGAAGGTTGAAACGGAGGTAGACAATCTCCATGCAGTCGAGACGAAGCTGGGACGTTCCTGGAGCTCGCCGAATATGAAGCTTTAGGGGCATAACACGACCGAGGCTTGACGAAGACCGGCGAATGCCCTGAGCGACACCATCGTGCCAAACTTTGGTGTAAAACATGAAGCCAAACATTGGAAAGATTGAACGAGTACCTCTGCGGGAAGTTTGGAAGCATGAAGCCCTTGACTTCACACAATGGCTTCAGAACAACCTTGACGTCCTGAACGGTGCAACCGGCCTGAACATGATGACGGCTGAGCGCGAGCAGTCAGCGGGCAAGTTTAATGTGGATCTTGTCGCAGAAGATTCTGATGGTGCAACGATTGTCATTGAGAATCAACTGGAGAGGAGTGATCATGATCATTTAGGAAAGTTGATCACCTACCTGGCGGCATTCAATGCCAAGTCGGCGATTTGGGTCCTGCCCGAAGCTCGTCCCGAACACATTGCCGCAGTTGCATGGCTCAATGAGTCAACTTCTGCTGCTTTCTATGTTGTCAAGGCAGAAGCTATTCGAATCGTTGGCGAAGACGGTGTCGGTAGCGCATCTGCCCCACTGATGACACTTTTGCTTGGTCCCAGTCCAGAGAGCAATGCTATTGGCAATGTGAAAAAAGAACTGGTCCAGAGGCACGAAGAACGTCGACAGTTTTGGAAATCGCTTTTAGAGCGACTTCCTTCGAAGACGAAGTTGCATGCAAACCTTAGCCCAACGGCGGACAACTGGATCGGCACTTCTTTTGTCAAGAGTTGGCTGGGTCTAAACTATGTTATCGAAATGAACCGGACTCGGGTCGAACTCTATATAGATCGCGGAGTCAGTCCGGAAGATAACCAACAAGTGTACGGCCGCTTCTACACGCACCGGAAGGAGATTGAAGAAGTCTTCGGTGGCGAGCTAAGTTGGGAGCTTCTTGAAGGCAAACGTGCTTGCCGAATCGCCGCTCGCTTTGATTCAGGTGGGTATAGGTCCCCGGTTGATCAATGGCCCTCTATTCAAGAGGACCTGATCAACGCGATGATTCGGTTTGAGAAATCTATTCGCCCCGTTGCGGAGGCGCTCCAATAGACATGCAGTTTCCGGGAGTCAAGGGAAATGGGCCCTCATTTCCGAGCGACATCCGTTGCCCAAACAGTTGAGGACGACGTTCTTGACCGAATTCACACGCATTCAAATCGACTTCTGGGAATACCAGCGATTGGTCGAAGCCGAGGCGTTCTTTGCTTCTCTACAAGGCAATATTGAGGATGCTTTCACCGGGCAGCGTGTTGACTTCGACTGGTACGAGTCTGTACATGGGTTCGTCACAGAGGTCGAGTCTCTTTGGCGGAGGATGAAGGATCGGGAACGGGAGGGATCAACTCGTGCAGATCGAAGGCCAAGAAGAGGCGTCGGTTTGCAGAAGTCTCTTCGTAGTGACCTCCAAATCATCCCAGCATATCCTTGAGAAAACGAAAAAGCTCTTCGAAGGGGGCTTTTTGAACCTAAATCTTGGTGGACCGTGTAGGGCTCGAACCTACGACCCGCTGATTAAGAGTCAGCTGCTCTACCAACTGAGCTAACGATCCACGCGTTGCAGAGAATATACCAAAAATCGGGCGGGGGAGGCAAGGGGGCTGGACAGAAAGTATCCTTGGTGGCATGGCGTTGCATATTCGGCGGGCAAGGAAGGGCGATGAGCCCGGTGTGGTGGAAGTGATCAAGGGCGTTTACGACGAATATGGATTCACCTGGGAAGCGGACGGCTACCACGCCGACCTTTACGACTTAGAGACACATTATGCTGAGCCCGATGCATTTTGGGTTGCATTTGATTCGGAAGCCGAAGGAAGAATGGTCGGGACGGTCGCCGTCGAATTCTTTGAAGCCCTGCCCGGCGAACTCGGTGCTGAAACATCGGATGGAGAGTTGACGCGCATTGCCGGCTGTGACTGTAGCCTGGAACGGCTGTATGTCCGGGCCGATACTCGCGGCTTGGGGGTGGGGAAGGCCCTGAACCAGGTGGCGATTGATTTTGCCCGCCAGAAGGGCGCTACGGCTATGGAACTATGGAGCGATAAGCGCTTCACTCAGGCTCACAACTTGTATCTGCGCCTCGGGGCTACGATCATTACAGAACGCATCTTGCATACCGATCCGGACAAGAGCGTGGAGTACGGC
>CAZBXR010000044.1:0-19789 GCA_964496145.1 uncultured Chthonomonas sp.
GCCAGGAGTTGTGGAGTTACCATGACAAAAGTTTCTGTACATACCACGCTCGCCATCACGGTCATGGCCGAGGCGAAGAGGTCGCAATACCCCTCGTTGATGTCCCCGAAGAGGAGTTCTTCGACGACGTTCCTGTTGTCGGGCATCGCGGGCGCTTTGAGGTTGTACTTAACGTTCGCGCTGATGTATTCCTTGATCTTCGTAGCTCGCTCGTAATCGCTCGTCGCGTCAGCGGTGATCTTGCTCACGAGAGCCGAGAATTCGTCTGAGAATCCACTCAGCCGGAGATAGCTATCGCCGCTTGTGCCATATCCGGGCGGAATCGTGGAGACCTCCGTCGTCGGAGTCCGCGCTTTGCGGACCTTTCCGGAATACGCCATCACCGGGTTGCGACTGGGGTCGCGGACCGTGCCATCGCGAACCAAGCGCCACTTTTCTAGCCCCTCCAGATCGAGAGGTTCGCCAGGAAGTGCCGCCCAGGTGTGAGTCCCCTGAATCTCCTTGATGGCAAACTCAAAATCATCGCCGTCTGGGGTGGCTTCGTAAGGATTGAACCGACGTGGATCGGGGCGAATCTCATCCGGCATCCAGATGGGCACATCGAGGCGCTGACCCGCGTTGGGGCCATAACTCACCACGTTGTTGGTCCATCCCGAACCCGAGAATGTATCGTATGTCTGTTGGCGAAGGTACACCTGACCGGCGGGCACCTTTGCCTTGAAAGCAGGCTTGTTAAATGAATCCGTCGGCCCGCGTCCTACTCGGTAGGTATCGTTGAAAGAGGTTTGCTGTCCGGTCACGGCAGCCCGAACGGCGGTCGGGAATGCGCTCCGGAAGTTTTGCGTGATGGGCTCGACGGTACTGCGAATCACGGGGGCGCCAAACACCGAAAGCATCACGATGACAAGGGCCGAACCGAGAGCCCACTCCGGCCCCGCGATCCAGCGCCATGCCCCACTCTCTCGCAGGCGAGTGCCAATTCCCTCGTCGACTTCGGACCAGTCTCGCCCTGGGTTCAGAGCCGCGAACGCGTAGCGAGCCATACGGCGCGCATGGCTGCGATAAAACACGGAGAGGGAGCACACCAAGAATACGAAAAATGCGGCCGGGGCCCCTTGGAAGATGTCGAACGCTCCCACCAACCCAAAGAGGGCAATACAGGGCACCGCGAGGAAACACAGGATGTTGTCGCCCCACGCAAACAGGCCCCCAAACAGGATCATCCAGGTGAAAATCCCCGCCACGATGATTTGGATCGGGAATCCTGGTTCTGGGAAAAGCTGGTTCATCGGCCGAGCGAACACGAACATCGAGATTCCCATCACCGCGTAGAGCGGAGCCGAGAGAGACCGCGCCCATTGTGGAGGCAAGGCTCTGCCGATGACGTATCCGAGCAACGCCGAGATGAAGGTGGCGATGGTGAAGATGTTTCTCGCTGGAGAATTGACCGAGACCATGCACGAATACACCGACAGCGCGGAGGCAACCCCCATGAGAACGTGATCGGCGAGCGTGGTATGTACAGAAACTTTTGTCATGGTAACTCCACAACTCCTGGCATGACGTGGAGCGCGGCGCCCGCACTCCGGAGCGCGCTCATATAAGATTCTTCTGTGGCCGCGATGCCGGCGGGAGCGCGAGAGTCAAAATCTCGCGGATTGTAGAGCAGACACACGAAATCTTGCCCCCGGTGCATCGCAATGACTTCTGGCAGTTGCGGGTCTTGTTGGGCAAGCATGAGATACACCGTACCGCCGAACCCTCGCTGCGCCATGGCTTGCCGCAGGTCTTGGGAAAGGGGGATCGGCTGGTCGGCGAGCAAGTCTGTGAGGGCCTCTTCGATACCCCGCATCTGCGAGTCCACCGCGTGCCCGGCGGGTTGAGTCAGCCCTAAACTGGGGAGAGATACCACGCATCCCAGCCGCAAAAACTGCTCCGAGAGGTAGCAGCAATGGCCACACATCACCTCAAGCGTGGTCAAGCCCTTGCCGAACTCCGAACCCTTGTTTCTTTGAAGAAGAAATGCTGCGCTCAGGTTCGACCCGGCCTCAAACTCCTTCACCATGAGCCGCTGCGTGCGGGCCGAAGCCCGCCAGTCGACCGTGCGCATCGAGTCGCCCTCGGCGTATTCTCGGATCCCTCGGGGCTCGAGGCCGCTCCCTCGATACTTCCCTCCATCTTGCTCAATCACGCCAGAATCGCCTCCCACCGGGCGTAACCCGATGTGCACGGCAATCTTCGCCGGATACACCGTCAATTCGGTCACTTCGGTCTTGATCATCCGGGTCTTGGTGACGAGCCCGAGGGCATCGGTGCCGATGAGTTGCACGCTTCTCCACCGAAACCGGCCCCGGGTGAGGGGCCGGAAGCTGTACCGAGTCTGGATCGGCTGTTCAAAGCTGGGGGCCACGGGGAGGCTTGGCGTTCGGTCGGTCACCACGAGACGATCGGGCAACACATCTTCCACTCGAATCAACGGCCGGATGGTGCGGTGTTCACTCCGAACCATCGTGCTGACGGTGACCAGTTCGCCGGTGTGAACCGCGCTGGGAGCAATTCTTTCCACGCGAATGCCGCGCACCGCCAACCAAGCCTGGATACGACAGGCAAGGATGGTCGCCACCATCGCCGTGGCCATGTAAAACAAGGCAGGCGAATTGATGAGCACCGCCATGATGATGAGAAACACGGCGGACCAGGCGGGAACAATCCTGGCGGTACGTTGAAGCATAGGTTAAGCATTCATCGGGACGGGGACCGCCACGGACTGCAAGATCTGCCCGATAATCTCTTCGTTGTGCATGCCTCGCGCCGAGACCTCGCCTCGGGCAATGATTCGGTGCCCAAGAACGATCCCCGCGACGGCTTTCACGTTTTCCGGTCGCACAAAGTTGTTGCCCTCCAGCGCGGCGTGCGCCTGGGCGGCAAGACCGAGCATGAGCGAGCCGCGAGGACTGCCTCCCACCATGACGAGAGGGTGATCGCGCGTAGCGCGCACTACATCGACCACGTATCTGCGGACAGAGTCGTCGATATGCACTCGGCGCACGATGTTTTGCGCCTCAATCAAATCTTCGGGAGAGCAAACCTGCTCGACTGAGTCGAGAGGGCGCGTCACCTGGTGATCGGCCAAGATGTTGACCTCGGCCTCGCGGTCTGGGTAACCCAGAGTCAATCGGGCAAAGAATCGGTCCAATTGTGCCTCGGGCAAGGGGAATGTCCCCGTCATCTCGAGGTTGTTTTGGGTGGCGAGAACCAGAAACGGCCGCTTGAGGTGCCGAGTTTCTCCGTCGGTGGTTACCTGCTGCTCTTCCATCGCCTCCAGGAGGGCCGACTGGGTTTTCGGTGTGGCCCGGTTGATCTCATCGACCAGGACAATGTTGGCAAAAACGGGCCCGGGGCGGAACTCGAACTCTCCGGTATTTTGGCGATAGATCGAGCTCCCGGTGACATCGCTTGGCAACATATCTGGCGTGAATTGGACTCGTCGAAAATCTCCACCGATCGCTTTTGCCAGGGCTTTGGCAAGCGTCGTCTTCCCTACGCCCGGAATGTCTTCGAGCAAAATGTGACCCGAACAAAGAAGGACGAGGACGGCTTGGCGGACGACGTCAGCCTTTCCTACAATCGCCTTTTCCACTTCTTGGACAATGCGATTTGATACTTGAGCAATAGACGAGACATCGGTAAGTTGGCTCATAAAAGCGTTTCGGTCCTTCTCCGCTAGACGCCGGTTTCCGGCGATTTGTTGGCGGGACCTCTATTTTGCTCGAAAACGCCCTTGGCTGTATGGTCAACGGGTGGGCCAATCACCGCTTGGCGCGAAGCCAAGATCGCCGTCGAGCCACAACACGACGCCGTCGGGGGGAGCCCCATTCTCTTCGTCCCGTCTTGACTACCATGATTTGAATGGGCCTGGGGTACTCCAAACTCAGATAAGTGATATGCGATGGAAACCCGTAGTCTTTACTCCAAGTCAACGTCTTGTTCAATTGACTCGTTGCGGAATACCGATGGCGAGAGTAGCTAACATCAACTTTCTTTGCCCACGTACGGTAAGCATCTACTAAGTCTGGATCATCCGTAAAGTCAATGAGCGCAGTGCCAAATGCGACGGACTCCCCCAGTTTCGTCCGGCTCCGCACAAGCTTGTCTACCACTTGCATCAACGGGACCCCGTAATAGAATTTCCCCACCGACATTGCACCAGAGAACATGTACTGACAACTCAAAGCCAGGGAAGAAAGTGGCCACCTCCGGGAGCAATTTGTCGCGAACTCAACGAACGCATTTAGGCGAGAGACAGGATCCGGTCGAAGCCAGTGCATGAAGCAGCACCTGTCGACATACCAAGGAAGCCACGAGGAGTAACCAGGACCTAAAACGAACGAACTGACGTCTCGGCGCAGGTCGGCCACACTCTCACAAAAACTCTTCGGGTCATCCATTCTTGCAGCATCTAGAATTCTCACATCATCTGGGGCGACTTGTCCGGAGAGTATCTCGTACGAGTCGGACCACCGGACCCTCTGGAGAACAAGGGTTTTTAACTTTTCAAGTTCTGCTTCTGAATCGTGCAAAGCTGCCTCAGGCGCCCAATGGACCCACACGCGGGAATTGAATCCCGGGCTCCTACTAGTTCTAAACGAGCCTATCAACCAACTTTACCTATTGTTTTCCAATGGCGCGACCGCCTTGGGCCTCAGCGAGTTGTTTGCGGGCCCTCGATTTTGCTCGAAAACGCCCTTGGCTGTATGGTCAACGGGTGGGCCAATCACCGCTTGGCGCGAAGGCTCCGGGTGCACAGAGGCACAATCTCCTCACTGCCCCGGACTCCTGTCTCCTTCGCCGGGCCCGAAGTTCACCGCCCCAAAATGACAAAACCGCCCGGCCTCGTTGAGGTCGGGCGGCTACTCACGATCAAGGACGATTACTTCGTGGAGAAGTTTTCAAACTTGAGCCCCTCGCTCGGGTCGAACCCGAGATCGACGGTGAACTCGCTCTCCATGCCGTTCGAATCGGTACCGACCCCGGTGATCTTCTCATCGGTAATCTGACCTTCGGCGACGCCGGTCGTCCCTTCTGAATCGTAAAACTTCATTCGGAAGTTCCCAGAGGAATCCACCTCACCAACTCCAGAGAACCAGTGGCTTCCGCCCTCGCTCTCCCCTTGGACAAACATGGCACCGTCATTTGTAACCACTGCGAACACGATGGTGTCTTCCCCGCCAAACTCCTCTTCCTCGTCAATCCCGACGTAGAGTCCAGCGTATTGGAAGGTCTTTCGGGTGATTTTCCAACGACCTCGCTCAACTTGGCCATTGTTTTCAGAGCGCCACTCGCCCACGCCAGTATCGCCGATGATGATGCCGCTGAGGACCAGATCTCCGGTCGCACTTTGGGCTACCACAACGCCAGAAGAGTCGACGGTCCCGAAGACAATCGGTGAACCTTCGTCTTCCCGTTCATTCTCGTCACCGCCCGGGTTGTCGCCGGGGTTGTCGTCTAGGTTGTCTCCAGGCTGATCGCCTTCTCCGGAGCCTTCATCGCCATCCGAGACCCCAGGACCGTCGTCCTCGAACTTCGTGAGCTCCTTCGTTCGGTCGATCTGGTGTTCCCCAATCCCGACGATGGCGAACTTTCCATTCTTGACCGTGACGGCAACGAATCCCTTGCTGTCGCCCTCAAATCGGCCGACGTAGTTGCCGTCCGGTTTCACCGATTCGAGAATTTCGCGGCGCTTCTCTTCCCGAGCCTCTTTGTTCCCAAGGTCAGGAGTGACAAAGTTAGGTCGATGCCGGTCTTCGATGTCGCGGCAAACTTCCTCTAAGTCTTCTAACTTGTAGTCTGGATCGGCCTCTCGTGCCGCCTCAAATTGCTCAATGGCCGCTTCGGCCGCCACTGTCGTCACCGGATCAAGATCCCGCTCGACGGGAACGTCGGCATCATCCACCGATACGACGGCAGACACTTCCCAGTCTTCTCCGTTCACCCGCTTCGTGGCAACGACTTGGTAGTCAGTATTGTCGGTGATGCCTTCATCAAAGGTGTACTCACCGTTTCCATCGGTGATGGCGGTATCCACAACTTCGCCTGTTTCCACCTTCTTCAGTTCGACATTTGCACCGTCGACTGGCAGGTATTCACTATCCCGCGAAAAGTTGTTGACCGTCGCCGTACTTGGCATCAAAACGGTTCCGGTAAGCGTTGCTGCTTGCGATCCTGTCCCGCCACCGCCGGGCGAGGAGGAAGCTCCTCCGCCTCCACAGCCGGAGAGAGCGAGCGCGCCGAGTGCGGCCGCGAGGAATGCGTTTCGTTTCAAATTTGCGTTGAAAATGGTTCTCAATCTAAGCCCCCATGCAGACCCTTCCTACAGAGTCTAAGCATTGTAATTCTTGGCTGAGAAACAGCAATAAATTAGTCTTGGGGAGCTAGAAGCGGTTCTCGCTGAGGAGTGGCCAATCGTCCGTTCGAAACGGAGACGCAGGCAAACCGATTCGGTTTACGAGGTTCGCGTCAGGGTGATCGGCCCACGCGTATCGAATACTTTTTGGCTCGGGCACGAGAGGATGCCACACGATCACCGTCTCCCCTTCGATCTTCGTATTTGCCCAGTAGAATTTCTTGTCGCTTCCGGCGATTGCAATGCCACGGACGGGCCCATTGTCCGACGTATTCATGCTGCCAACCGTGTTCGCAAACAGCAGTCGAATTTTCGATCCTTCGGTTCGAAAACCATCGAAAAGGGGCGCGAGGCCCCTCGTGGTTTCGCCGTAGTACGTTTGCATGACCGCCTGGGCCACGCGGTCGCCGACAGGTTGTTTGTCCCGGGGATGGATGTCTTTCGGATCACCAGTGTCGATCGTCACTACAAGATGGGTTCGGGCGAGCCGAGTCGCTTTTCGTTGAGCTTCACGGATCTCTGCCCACTCCGACTCGCCAGGTGTCGAGACCTTGGTTCGGTAGTACGGTAGTTGCACGATGTAGAACGGCAAAGTGCCTTGCTCCATCTTGTTCCGCCAGGTCGTGATCAACCTCTGAAGTAGCAATTCGTACTGCTTGCCCCGCCCCACGTTGCTTTCGCCCTGATACCAGACCACGCCGGCGATCGCCCCGTTCATGATCGGGTGAATCATCCCGTTGTATAGGTTCGATGGGGCGGCCGGGTGCCCCGGCCCAAAGGGGATCTCGAGGGGTCGAATGAGGGCCGGATCTAGCGCCCTCTCAACCTTAAACTTCCAATTCCCCGCCAAGCTCTCCGTGACGATGCTGGCGGCACTCCGGAGGCGAACTTCTTCGGGCTGACTGACAAAGCCCCCCTTCCCGATTCGGTTGAAGAGCCGAATGGCGAGCACAGCCTTTCCGGCCTTTACCATGCGGCCCGGGACCTTGTAGCGACGCACCAATCCGGCAGGGTCATCTTCTCCTGCCGCCGTAAATCCTACTTGCTGCCCGTTCCAATAGGTGATGTCCATATCGGCCAGTTGCCCAAGTTCGAGGGTGAGATCGAACCCCGCCTGTTCCGGCGGAATCGTGATCTCGCGGCGGTACCACACGGCCCCGTCGATCTTTAATGTCTTGTCGAGGTCTTCCCAATATCCAGGGACTTTGATCGTTCCCCAACTGGAGTCATCAAACTTGGTGGAATGGTATCCAAGCGAGTAGCCCTGATTCCCGACGTCTACTTGGAACTCGGGTCTCGGCTTCCCCGCTTCGCGCCTGTACTCATCAAGAAGTGCCTTGTTTGTCTTTTTGGCCTGGTCGTATCGGGCCAAAATCGGGGCGAAAGCGGGTTCGCCCGCAAGAGAACTCCGAGGAATCCACGCCTCGGCGGTCGAGCCTCCAAAACTCGCGTCTATGAGGCCGATGGGGATCTTCGTTTCTGCGGCAATGGACCGGGCGAAGAAGTATCCGACACCGCTCATTGGCCCCACAGTCGAGGGAGACGTCACACGCCAAAAGCCACTCTTGATGACCGATAGCGGGCTATCGATCGCCTGAAAACCGACCTTAAAGTATCGAATATTTGAATTCGTGGCGGATTCAATCGTGGCGGTGGAGTTCGCGACCTGGCTGACTGGATACACCATGTTCGATTGGCCAGAAATCAGCCAAACATCGCCCACGAGAATGTTCGACAAGATGGTGTCGTCTGATTCGTAGAAGATTCCCATCTCGTCGGGGCCACCGACTTCAAGGGGATCAAGCTCGACGCGCCATCGCCCGGTGGCGTCTGCGGTTGTGGTGACGGATTGGTCTCGAAAGGTGACGATGACCTTTTGTCGGGGGCCGGTCCAACCCCAAACGGGGACAGGCTTGTTCCTCTGGAGCACCATGCCCGATTGGAAAATGCCTGCGAGCATGTTTCGCACAGGCTTCGCCGTGGTGCCCACATGCAGACAGTGCATCAATCCTACAAGTGCGACAAACGACATCTCCTAGGGGCACATTGTACCGGGAGGTGGCAAGATTTCGAGCCTATGCCCGAGAAAAGTAGACTCGCCTGCAACCCCTAAGGATTGCAGGCGAGACATTAGTTGCGCTTCGGAGAGTTCTTACTTCTCGTCCTTGAAGTCGGCGTCGATGACGTCGCCCTCTGCACCGACTCCCGCAGCCACCTTTTCTTCGGTAGGGGCGCTTGCCTTCTCTTCGGCCGCGACCTTGTCGTAGAGCGTCTGACTAAGCGAATGAGACTCGGCCTCCAGTGCTGCAAATGCGGCTCGGATCGCTTCGACGTCGGTTTCTGCCATCGCCTTGCGCAGGTCGGCAATCTTTTCCTCGATGCTTGACTTTTGAGCCTCATCGATCTTGTCGTTGTGCTCTCGGACCAGCTTCTCGGTGTTGTATGCCAGTTGGTCTGCCTTGTTTCTCAACTCGGCTTCCTCTTGGAACTTCTTATCGTTCTCGGCATTCGCCTCGGCTTCGCGGACCATTCGGTCGATCTCATCTCGATTCAGGTTGCCCGAACCGGTGATGGTGATCTTTTGCTGGTTTCCTGTGCCTCGATCCTTTGCGCTTACGTGCAAGATGCCGTTTGCGTCGATGTCGAACGTCACCTCAATCTGCGGAACACGCGCCGGCGCCGGCGGGATACCCGCAAGGTGGAAGCGGCCAAGACTCTTGTTCTCGCGCGCCAATGGACGCTCACCTTGCAAGATGTGGATTTCGACCTCGGGTTGATTGTCGACCGCGGTTGTGTATACATTCGTCTTTGTTGTGGGGATCGTTGTATTCCGCTCGATCACGCGGTCGTAAAGTCCACCTTGAGTTTCCACACCAAGGCTGAGAGGAGTCACATCGAGCAGCAAGATGTCCTTAACATCGCCACCCAGAACGCCCGCTTGCACCGCCGCACCGATCGCCACGACTTCGTCGGGGTTCACGCTTCGGTTGGGCTCCTTCCCGGTGAGTTCCTTGACCAGGTCTTGAACCATGGGGATTCGAGTCGAACCTCCCACGAGGAGGACTTCGTCAAGCTGATTTCCTTTCAGGCCTGCGTCTTCGAGTGCTTGGTGGAACGGCTTCTTGATGCGCTCCAGCAAGTCTCGGCAAAGCTCTTCGAACTTCGCTCGGGTGATGGTGACATCCATGTGCTTCGGCTGGTTGTCGACAGCCGTGATGTACGGAAGATTCACGTTCGTCGTGACCTGGCTGGAAAGCTCGATCTTGGCCTTTTCTGCTGCTTCTCGGAGCCGCTGGAGGGCATCCTTTTGTTGCATCAGGTCAATGCCTTGCTCCTTCTTGAACTCGCTGGCCAAGAAGTCCACGATCTTTTGGTCAAAATCGTCTCCACCGAGGTGGCTGTCGCCGTTTGAAGCCTTCACTTCAACCACGTTGTCGCCCACATCGAGAACGGAAACGTCGAACGTTCCGCCGCCAAGGTCGAAGACCAAGACGGTCTCGCTCTTGCCACGATCGAGGTGGTATGCCAAAGAGGCAGCCGTCGGCTCGTTGATGATTCGCTCCACCTTCAAACCGGCGATCTCGCCCGCATTCTTCGTGGCGGTTCGCTGACTATCGTTGAAGTATGCAGGGACGGTGATGACGGCCCGATCCACGGTGGTGCCGAGATAAGCCTCCGCATCCGACTTCAGCTTTTGAAGAATCATGGCGCTGATCTCTTCAGGTGTAAATTCCTTATCGGCGGCAGGAATGTAGGCGACGGCCATCCCATTCTTGCCTTCCTTCATCTTGTACGCGACGTTCTTGGCCTCAGCCGTGACTTCGCTGTACTTATGACCCATAAACCGCTTGATGGAGCTCACTGTGTTTTCTGGGTTGACGACGGCCTGCCGCTTTGCGGTCACGCCCACCAGCCGCTCGCCGTTTGCCTTAAAACCGACAACGCTTGGCATCGTTCGGGTGCCTTCGGCGGTCGCGATCACAATTGGTTCGCCGCCTTCCATCACGGCCACAACCGAGTTCGTCGTTCCTAAGTCGATTCCTACAATCTTTCCCATATTCGTTCTTTAGTCTCCTTGCAGTACATGACTTGCGTGCGATGCACTCATGTATTGATTCTAACGAAGATGATACCAGAAAGGTTCCAACGTCGGCGAGAATTTTTTAGAGTCCTAGGACATTCGGTCGGGTAACGCAACCCCCAGGTTTTGGGGTTCGCGACCGCCCTTGTCCACGAACACAAGCACGATCAGAGCGAGGAGGTACGGGAGGGCAACCCAGGCCGCATCGGGGAGATGAACGATGCCGCGCGCCTGAACCTGATATCGAGCCGCATCGGCGAAAGCAATGAGCAAGCATGCCCCATAGACGCCGAACGGGTTCCATCGACCAAAGGTGACGAGGGCGATAGCCATGAATCCCTTTCCGGCGGCCATGTTCTCGGTGTACGAACCCGTGATTCCTGCCACAAGATAGGCCCCGGCGGCCCCTCCCAAGAGCGCGGCCAAGATGGCGGCCTGCCAGCGGAGGCGACTTGGCGAAAAACCAGCCGCGCTCACGGCCACCGGCGATTCGCCGGTGGCTCGCACCGCCAGCCCCCAGCGAGTGCGCCACAAAACCCATGCCGCCATCGGCACGAGCAAGAACTGAAGCCAGAAGACAAGGTCGCGGCCACCGAATAACTCGGGCAGGGTCGAGAACTTAAGCAACGTGCCGGACTGGCCGAATTGTTCTCTGTAATAGAAATTCGTGAGCCCAAAGGCAAGGAGGTTGAGCGCGACTCCCACCACCACCTGGTCGCGGCGCATGGTGAGAACGAAGAGGCTCTGGAGAAGGCCCATGACAAGCCCAAGGCCCATTCCGGCAAGCATCGCTATCCACGGATTGCCCCCGGCGGCCATCACTTGCAAGGCCCCAAAGCTGCCTGCAACCATGATCCCCTCGAGTCCGAGGTTAATCTGTCCGCTCTTCTGATAAATGGTTTCACCGAGCGCGGCCAGCACCAGCGGGACCGCATAGAATAGCGCGGCCATGAACGTCTGCACCCAAATGGACTCAAGCATCGTCGGCCACCTCTGTTTTCGGGTTACGATCGTTCCAATAGCCCAGGGCGAGGACCGCCAAGACCACCACGGCTTGGATGATGAAAACAAGTGCTCCCCCGCCCGGCCAGAACCTTGAAAGTTCGTCGGTCCCGGCAAAGAGGGCTCCTACACCGATGCCACTCGCCACCACTCCAAGCGGATTAAGGCCCCCAAGAAGAGCGACGGGGATACCGAGGAGTCCCCAATCTTGCGAGAACGAACGAGAGAGTTGGCCGCTGAGAGCCGTGAGTTCGATGCCGGCGGCCAATCCGCAGAGCCCTCCAGAGAGAAGCATAGCCCGGGTTTTCACCTTGTCGACATCAATGCGGTTGACCCGGGCGACACCCGGGGCATTGCCCGAGAGTCGGAGTTGAAATCCGGGCAACGTGCGGTGCAGAAAGAGCCAAAGCAACACGGCCACAACCGGCGGAACAAAGACGCCAGCGTGGAGATCATGCTGGGTCGAGAACTTCATCAACATGAATCCATCGGGAATTCGGTCGGACATGGGGAGGCCACTCTTTGTATCTTTGAGCGGGCCGGTCACCACCCACGAGAGCACTTGGATTGCGATGTAGTTCAGCAGAATCGTACTCACGACGATCTGGACACCTCGCTTGGCATGGAGCCACGAGGCAATGTAGGCATACCCAGCGCCCCCCAGAACTGCAGCCAAAAGAAGAACGGTGTTTCCGATCGGCCCAGGAGGGAGCGGCACAAACTTAAACACGGCTCCGGCCACGACCCCGCCGATGAGAAACTGGCCGTCGCCCCCGATGTTGAAAGCCCCGCCTCGCCAAGCCACGAGCACCCCGAGCCCGCACAAGATGAGAGGCGTGGCCTTGACGAACGTCCGGGCCAATCCTCGGGTGGACCCAAAGGCTCCTTGGAAGAGTTGGCTGGCAGAGTCTCCGAGGGGCTGCCCCAGCAACAAGAGGACCGCCGCCAGACACATCAGGACAACCACGAAAAAGATCGCGCCCCGTTTCACTGAAGAGCCTCCGCTTCTGTCTGGAAAAGTCGGCCCCGGCCCATGAAAAGTTGCCTCGTCGCAACCTCATCGAGCTCATCTTTGTCTGTAGAAAAGAGAACGACGGCGCAGCCGCGAGCGGCGGCCTCGCGCAACTTCCGATGAATCGCCCCGACCGCGTGAAAATCGAGGCCCCGAGTGGGGTTGTGGACGATGAGGAGCTTGGGGTTTCGCCGAAGGACTCTCCCTAAGATGACCTTTTGCTGGTTGCCTCCGCTAAGAGTCTCGGCGCGATCCGAGGCGCCTCCCAATCGCACATCAAAGTCCTTGAGAAGCTCGCTGACTCCAGTTTTCCAGGGCTGAGTACGCAAGATGCCCTTTGCATAAGGAGGCTCGTCTCTTTCGCACCCCACGAGACAGTTTTCCTCAATGCTCATGGTGAGGGCGAGCCCTTCGGTGGATCGGCTTTGCGGCACATAGCCCACCAGCCGGGGGTCAAGCTCGGTCGTCACTACTCCCGAAGAAGACTTCCGAACTCCAGCGAGGAACTCGGCGAATTCGACCTGGCCATTGCCATCGACCCCGCCGATGCCGACAATCTCGCCCTCGTGGATGTTGATCGAGACTTCGTCGACCTTCCGGAGCCCGCCATGATCGACAACTATGCGTTCGCACATGATGAGGGCCGGGCCCGAGGTGAGTTCCTGCTCTGAGATCCGGGTCGGAGCCTCGCCGAGCATCATGAGTGCCACTTCGTCCGGGGTGATCTTGTCGCGGTTCTGGGTTCCGATCCACTCTCCGCGACGGAGAACCGAGATACGATCCGCGACGGAAAACACTTCACTCAGCTTGTGGGCAATCAGAATGACGGTTTTTCCCGTTCCTGCGAGCTCCCGAATCTTCTCAAAAAGCGATTCCACTTCTCCTGGCGAGAGCGACGCCGTGGGTTCATCGAATATCACGATGGAGGGGTCTAAGGAGAGAACCTTGAGAACCTCGATTCGCTGCTGGATGCCGACAGACAGGGTTCCTGCGGCCTCCTTCCAGGGAATCTCCCATCCAAGCTTTTCGGCCACCTGCTTCGGAGCCTGCAAAAGGGCTTCTTCATCGAGAGTTCCCCCCAGGCCATCCAGTTCGGAAAGCAACAAGTTGTCCCGAACAGACATTTTGGGGACCAGTGTGAAATGCTGGTGGACCATGCCGATCCCCGCCCGGCGAGAATCCTGCGGAGACTGGAACAGAGCTGCGTTCCCGCCCACCAGCACATCTCCCTGAGTAGGTTGATAAAGCCCGCTCAGGATACGGACGAGGGTCGTCTTTCCTGCTCCGTTCTCACCTAAAATTGCATGGACTTCGCCTGGAAAGAAATCTATTGAAATCTCACGAAGGACGGTCTTTGGTCCAAAGGCCTTCGTGAGATTTCGGGTACTTATCGAAGCTTCAGAATTGATCAGCCGGCACCTTGAGTTCGCCGCTCTTGATCTTCGTCTTCAGCTCCTCAAGCTCCTTTGCTAGATCGGGGGAAACCTTTTCGGACATCGCCGGATTCCACTCAAAATCGATGGCTCCATCCTTCATCGAGAAAGTTCGGACGGCCCCTGTAAACTTCCCTTCCTTCACTTCTTTCGCGAGGGCAAGGAACGCGGGTTTGGCGACGATGATGGCAGACCCCACGACGGCCTTACTTGGGTTGTTGTTTTGGTTTGCGTTTGCACCGAAAGCGAGAGCGCCCTTCTTCGCACAAGCATCAAAAACGGCTTGCGCAAGTTTGTTCGCTTGGTGGATGACGCAGTCGGCGCCCTCGTTCAGAGCGGCGGTGGTGGCCTGCTCGGCGGCCACGAGGTCGGCGCCAAGGTCGAGCGGCATTGTCTTCACCACGACGTTGGGGTTCGCAGCTTTCGCCCCCGCCTCAAAGGCCTTGAACGTGCTTGCGATGCTTGGAATGCTGCTGTAGCCGACCATGGCGAGCTTCCCGCTCGTACTCATCTTTGCGGCGGAGTATCCAGCCAAATAGAAGCCTTCTTCGAGATAGAACCGAAACGCGCCTGCGTTCTTTGAGGTTTTGCCACCCGAGCTACTCAGAAACACGGTGTCGGGGAATTGCGCAGCGACTTCTACCCCTGGTTCGTTGTATTCAAAACCGTGTCCGAAAATGAGGGAGTAGCCTTCCTGAGCATAGGTGCGCATGGCGTCCCGAATCTTGGGTCCCTGGGCCTCGCTCTGTACGACTTTTGCCCCGAGGTCGGATTCAATCGCTTTCAAACCTTCGTAGGCCATGGCGTTCCAGCCTGAATCGTTCACAGGGTCTGGAGTAATGAGGGCCACCTTGAATTCCTTGCCGGCCGCCTTTGTATCTGCGGATTCGGCCCCTTCTTTCGCGGCCGAAGACCCTCCGGTGCAGCCCACGAGGAGTCCAGAAAAGAGAGCTAGTGCAGAGAAAGTTACCCAAGGCTTCATGGTTGTATTCTGCCTAATCTACGAGGTTTTTCGCGGGCATGTATTCAAATTCTCTAGGTTTCCTAAATTTATGAGGGCCGGGGAGCGAAGACGGATCGTATCCCCGTATCCTTACACTTATGAATGAGGCATTGCTTAAACGTCTGACCGAAGCCCACGGTATTCCAGGGCAAGAAGATCGAATTCGAGAGATTGTTCGCGAAGAACTCAAGGGTATTTGTGAGTTTGAAACGGACTGGATGGGAAATCTGATCTGCCGAAAAGAGGGCGCGGGTGCATCCGGCTCTCGAAAGAAGCTGATGATTGCTGCCCACATGGATGAGATCGGCTTTGTCGTAAAGCATATCGACGACAAGGGATTTCTCAAGCTCCATGGCCTCGGCGGATGGGACCCGCGCCAAATGGCCGCCCAGCGAGTTTTTGTCCACACCAGCAGCGGCCCTCTGAATGGAGTGCTGAGCTTGCAAAGCAAGCCGAAGCACATGCTTTCGGCCGATGAGATGGGCAAATCGCCCTCAGGGATCGATCAATTCTTCGTGGATGCGGGGCTCTCAGGCGAAGAGGCAAAGGAAAAGGTTCGTATTGGTGACATGGTCACCATGAACCGAACATTCCAACGAATGGGGCCGCTCTGCACCTGTAAGTCGATGGACGACCGGGTCGCGGTTTACGTGATGATCGAAGCCCTAAAGGCGGCGAAAAGCCACGATGTCGATGTGTTCGCGGTGGCCACGGTTCAAGAAGAGATTGGTCTGCGTGGAGCCTCTGCAAGCGGATGGGCTGTCAACCCGGATGTGGTGGTCGCGATCGACGTGACGCTTGCGAACGATATCCCCGGAATTCCCGACTCGGATAGCGTGACGAAGCTCGGGCAGGGCACCGCGATCAAGATCATGGACAGTTCGTTGATCTGCCACCCCAAGGTGGTCTCGCACTTCCGAACCCTCGCCGAGACTCATGAGATTCCTCACCAGATGGAAATCTTAACTGCCGGCGGCACCGATGCCGGCGGAATTCAACGGTTGCACGGCGGCATTCCGGCGTTCACCCTTTCGATCCCTTGTCGATATGTTCACACGGTCAACGAGACCGTGCATGAATCCGACGTAGACGCCTCGGTCAACCTCCTCGCTCGATATATCGAAGACTGCCACAACGGCGATTATCGGTACAACTGATACCGCCTTACTTCTGGCCCCTCGAACGGGGCCAGAAGCAACTTCCACTCTTAGTGATCGTGATCGCCGATCACATTTTCGATCAGCGGGTCTTCGTGGCAACCCACATACCCACCGATTTTCCTGAGGTCGAAAAACGCCACCGGCTGAGACTCCGGCCGATACAGAATCTCATCGCTACACGCCACGTTGAGAGCGAGCAAGGCATGATTCACGCTCATTTGCACGAGCGCCTCGGGCACTGCATTCGCGAGCGTGTCGTTCAAGGTATGCCAGATGAATCCGTACGATTGAGGGCCTCGTTTGCCCCATGCGAAGGCTGGAATTCCCTTGGCGAGGTAAGCGGCATGGTCGCTGCCACCGCCCCTCGGCCAGTTTTCACTGCCCGTCGAGTTCACCCGGATGGGCCACTGAGGATACGCCTTCCGAAACGGAGCAAAGGCCTTCTCCAAGATGGGAACCCACTTCGGATGAGCCGAGATCGAGTCCTGGAAATTTGAACCAGAATCTTCGTTGAATACCGCCGAGACCTTCATCCGGTCCAGCTTTTCGGCATCGACTCTTGAGCCGAGAAGGCCTTGTTCTTCTCCGCTCCACAGGACGAGGCGCAATGTCCGCCGTGGCTTGGCCTGGGTGACCGAGATCAACCTTGCCGCCTCGAGATTGATACACGTGCCTGTGCCATTGTCGCTCGTCCCTTGCGATCCTGGACCATCCCAACTGTCCAGGTGCCCCCCGAACATGACGATCTCGTCGGCTTTGTCCGAACCGGGAAGTTCGGCGACTAAGTTGTACTGAGGGACAGCACCGGGAATGAACTTCTGGTCAACATTGAACTCCAGCTCAGGATTTCGCCCAGATTCGATGGTTTTTCGGACTAAGCGATGGTCGGAATAGGAAATGTTCACCCGAACATCGGTGGGAAGGCTCTTGGGATTGATGGTCGCCCAGGTCCCGTGCGTGTGCACCCAGTTTCGCTTTTCAGACTGCCCAAAGACTTTGCCTGCGATCCCCAGAGCATCGAGCGCCTTCTCGACGTCTTCCCGGAGCGCACCGGATGGATTTTTCGCCCGCTCGTCTGCGGTCATAGGAGGGCTCGGCCGACTTCCACGCATCGATTGCATGGTCCTCATCAATATCCACTTCCCTTTGTACTTCGTGGGATTCGCCCGAAACTCCTCTAGGGTTTCCGGTTCCATGACGACCTCGGCGCGGCGCGGTCCATTCGTTCCTGCCGTCCATGCCGCCGAAGAGAATTTTAGGCTCCACTTGAACGGGGCAACGAATCCCCCTGAGTAGTTTTTACCTCTTTCAAATCCAACGGGGACCTCGCCCCACTTCTCCAGCCGAACATTCTGCCAACCCCAAGACTTGAGGAGTTTCATGGCCCAATCTTGGGCTTTCTCTAGGTTCTTCGACCCGGTTCGCCGAGCCCCAATATCATTGCTGAGCTGACTGAGCCAGGTAAAGGCCTTGTTATTATTGTTGGACTCGAGAATGATGGCTTGGTTGTCTTGCTCTGAGGCCTGAGCCATGGCAACGACGGGGATACAAAGAATCAAGCCACAAGAAACAAAATGCTTCCGAAACAACTTCATTCCCCAGTTTAGAAGGAATTCCCAAAAAAGTACACCCCCTGGGAGTTTTCCCGGGGGGTGTGCCTCTCTTCTCCACAATCCTTACGGGAGTGGATCTGCGCCGACTTCGTTGTAGTTGTCGGAGAGGATGAAGTAGTCGAGAAGGTCTACCGAATCATCGCGGTTTGTATCGTTCATGAACGGAGCCAGGTTTCCTGGGCCAACTGGGTTGGCAGGAACCGGAACGTCGAACCAATCGGTGTCGTCGATGGTCTTGTTGTAAGCATCCGACAGGTCGAAGTAGTCCAGAAGGTCAACAGCGTTGTCGAAGTTGGCATCACCGTTGTCGTTCAGGTCGACGTTCACACCTGTCACGGAGCCAGCCGAAGTGTCTACCGTGATGTTTTCTCGGAGCCAGTGATCGACCTTGAACGAGAGAGTTCGAACTCCGCCCGCACCAAGCTGGTTGGTGTCCAGGATTTCGAAGTTTCCATTCACGATCGGTACGATGCGTGTATCACTTCCGACGTTCACCTGGGCAAAAACTACCGTCGGTGCGGTGGCTGGGTCGGAGAGATCGCTGAAGCTCACGGTGCCCTTAATCACTCGAGCATTATTGTCTACGAGTAGCGTGAAAGCAGGGTGAAGTCGTGCGGTGCTAGCTTGAACGTTGTTGAAGAGTTCGTTGTACGCGTTCGCACCGAGTCCAGCGGTGATCGTCTCGTCCTCGAAGATGTAATTGGAACTGTTCGAGAAGGATCCGGTCCCTGTCCAAGAGGGATCAATAAGGTCCTGCCAAGAGATCGCGTCGGAATTCCATCCTGCAGTTCCTGGGAAAACGGGGTCTCCCACGGCGAGATTATGGCGAAGCGCCGGTCCACCACCACCGGTTGTGATTGGAATCACATCTCCGTTTGCATCTAGCGAGGCCATCGTTACGCTTAGTCCGTTGGCGATCTCGTTAATGCCGTTCCCATTGTTGTCCGCACTATTTGCGGGGAGATAAAGGCTGTCATCGCTGAAAGGAGCAAGTGTCAGATCAACAGGAAGACGGTAAAAGCCAGGCGTCACTGGACTTGTAGCATCTCCCCAAACAACGCCGACACCGTCGCCGCTGAACCCGGAGGCAGGTCCCAATCCAGACCTATCTTGGAACATTTCAGTGGTGATGAAGGTGACCAGTGGCCGCGTGACATCCGCGTTATAACCTATTTGCAAGCCTCGAACAAGGCGCCCCGCGGTGTTATTTGCAAACACCATGTCATTCATATAGTTGAAACATTGTGTTGTGGCGGCGTAGGCGAATGATCCTTGTTGAGTCCCGTAAAGGTTAGTGCTCCCGTTGAACGCCGCGTCATCAAACGTGGCCGGGTTGATTTGATAATTGTCGTAGGCCACGACCCAAGAAGGAACGTTTCGAGTTTCCCTTCTCGTTTGAGGATTGATGTACTGGATCGGGCCTACCTTGCCATTGCGTACCTTCATGTAGCCGATGGGGCTAAGGGTCTTTTCTTCCTTTGTGGGAATGGGCAGAACACTAGGACCCTTGTTAGGTCCAGCGACCGCAGCTGCGGCAACAACAGTTGCGAGGGCGACGAGGGCCCCTCTTGAAATGATTGCGCTCTTGTTCATAAGAATTTGATTCCTCCCTGACATCGTGAGCACCGCCTGCCATAAGCCTGCGGTCAGGACGCCGAACATGGGTCCGACGGCTGCGCCACGATGAATTAGGTGCCCTACATCCTACAACGAAAATCTGAGGGGACAGGGCAATTTCGATTGAACTAGAGATGCAAATGGTGCATATTTCACGTGCTAGAACCGTAGCCGCCAACACAAGAGCACTACTCATACAAAATTGGCCCACCCGATGAATCGGATGGGCCAATGCTTTGAGAAGAGAGCTTCCTTACGGAAGTTCGTCTGCGCCGACTTCGTTGTAGTTGTCGGAGAGGATGAAGTAGTCGAGAAGGTCGACCGAATCATCGCGGTTTGTATCGTTCATGAACGGAGCCAGGTTGCCTGGGCCAACTGGGTTGGCAGGAACTGGAACGTCGAACCAGTCTGTGTCGTCGATGGTCTTGTTGTAAGCATCCGACAGGTCGAAGTAGTCCAGAAGGT
>CAZBXR010000045.1:0-19413 GCA_964496145.1 uncultured Chthonomonas sp.
CAGCAGTCCCGAGGGCATTCATCGAATTTATGCCTTCAATCTGGTACACGGAAGGTCCTCCGGGCTCCGGAAAAGGCGTACTACTTCCGCCAATAACGGAATATCCGTACCGTGAATAGAAAATATTTGAGTCTGTGACCTTGTCAAATCCATTTGGTGGAAGGGCCAAAGCCACTTGAGTCCTGGCTACTCCATTCTCCCAGACGTAACCAGTCCACTCGCCGCCGATTAGCTGGGAATGCCAAACAACTCTGTTGGTCGAGTCTATTCCTCCTTCGAAGAGGAAGTTCTTACCCGGCGGGGTGCCAAGATGCACCATTCTATACTCAGGCTTTCCCGCGAAAGCAGCAGTGCCGACCAGCACGAGGGCGAAGGAGGCAAGGGATCTCCAAGTCTGTCTGTCCATGGAGATTAGTATACGACGAAAGAACCTGCTTCCCGACTTATTTCCCCCCGCCTTTTTACTGGTTTTACTGGACACCCTTGCTATCCCCAGGGAGATCAGGTTAATCTTACTATCCACGTAAAATTATGTGGAAGGAGCTTTCAACCATGAAATGCAAGAACATCTTTGCCCTCGTGGCTCTTGCCTCGGTCCCTATCCAGGTAAATGCCATTGTCTACAACGCCGACGACGCCGACGCCATCATTACCAACATGATGCTGATAGGAGGAGGTGCGATCTACACGAACTCCGCCAATCCGTTCAAAGATCCTTTCACGTTCTACGTACGGTCCTCCATCGTGATCTCCGACGGCGGAGGGGGAGGAACGGCGACGTACCGTATTCGAAATGAAGGGAACAACTTAAGTCCGTTCAACACTTCCATCAACCTCAACAATAGTTTTGCCCCACTCTTCGGTGATCCTGAGTTCTCGACGAACATGAGAATCGTAGGGGGGATTGGCGTGGGTTCTAAGGGAACTTTGCCCGGCGTCTCTGGTTCTCAACCTGGGAGCTGGGTGAAGTTAGTTGATGTTCCCGCAACGGAAGCCAGTTGGGTGAATGGTATTCCGGCTGGTTCGGCAAACTTGGTTTGGGCGGTCAACTTGGGATCCCCGAGCGTCAACGGCTACATTGACGGAGCTACTTTTGAAGATCACGGCCCCCGGTGGCCTATGGAGTTTGCCCGATTTAACCCTCAAAAGCCAAAAATTGATCGCCACGAACTGAACGGAGCCACCGCGCCGTCTTGGACGGATCAACCGATCGTTTGTTCTCTAGACTTCGAATACAATGGAACTTATCTCCGCGGGCAACAGATTCACTTCGCTCGCAGCAACGACTACTATTTGGGCACGCTAGATTCAAAGGCTACGGAGCCCACCCCTTTACCTTGGCACCACCTGAAAAAGGATTCGCTCAACGCCGTGAGCAACGCAACGGTCCTCTACACAGAGGGGGACTTGCCAAACATTTCCTCTACGACGACTTGGCATACTGACCCTACGAAACCCAGCGATGTGCGTTGCGAGCTCTTCGATGAGTCCGATTTTGCGAACCTGAACTATGGTGTGCGAAGCGTCGAGGTTGGCGGCGGACAGCCAATGCGTGTGGTTCTGAATGCCAACCGTAAGGCGGGTGCTCCGGGGGAAAACGAAATCGACAAGCGGAATGCGCGGAACCGATTTAGACTCGTGAACGCCCCGCAGTTCTTGCGACACCCCGGACAAATGGTGTTCCATTCAGCCACCGGATGGCTGTACTTTATCCCCTACATCCAGCCTACGAGTGAGTCGAGGATGCAGGTGCTCAATGTCTCACTGCCTTACCCCTATCGGTCTACCTTGTCGTCCAGTACTTACGACAAGGTCGCTGAAGCCCCGATCTTTCTGCGCCAGCTGGAGAACTTCTCGATGTACGGCATCACTTTTGACACTTGCTTTGCCACCGGACTCAAAATGCAAGACACACGTGGAATGCAGATTCAAGGCTGTGAGTTCAACAATATGGGAAGTTCGGGAGTGCAGTCGCGCAATACGGAAGGCTGGTACTACCAGAGCGAGTTTCGCCCCGCTTACATTGCTGCTTGCTGGTTCCAGAACACGTACAAGTGCGCGATTGATCATTACGACGCAAGGTGGGAATACCATTGGGGTCAAGGACGCCTAAAACACCAGGCCTTTGCCTGTGGAACCCCATCGGATCTCCTCTACTCCAACAATTACGTGGGCCTGGTCATGCCTCCTACGGGAATCCGCCCTGCCTGGATGACGAATACGTTCACGACGACGAAGGGCTCGACAACAAGAAAGGAACACATGACCCTCCGGTCCTATGGGCAGATTTACCCCGCAGCGCCTGCCATCGACATGCGAGGCGATGTCCGAGGAGCATTGGTAGAAGGAAACGCGTTCCGAGCGGGCGGCGGTGTCGCAATTCGATACTCCGCCACGAAGTCTCTGATCAAGTCGAACCTAGTGGACGCATGCGTGTTGGACCTCACGGACACAAGCGGAATCTACTGTGGTCGTGAGGCTATCTTGCAGGGAAATTCGCTGGAGGAAAATGACCTAAGACACATCACCCGGAACTACGGGGACTACGTCAATAACTCCGAGCTCCGGGAAGAAGTTGCAGGAATCATGTTCGATGACGGCGTCTGGGGACAAGCAGCTCGACGCAATCAGTTCTGGAATGTGGACCTTGCCTTCAAACTAAACGGAGGACGCTACAACTTGTTCGAACGAAACAAGTTCAACAAAGTCAACAAGCGCATGATCGCCGCCACTGGTGCGATCGGAAACGACACGACCCCGCGTTCATTCTTTGAGCAAGCGAAAAGGTGTTGCGGGACCGCCCCATTCAACGATCTCAGCGATCCAGATCCGATTAGTTTCACGCATAGTGCGTGGAACTGGCATCGAAGTTCTGGATCGGGAGCATACAACTACCAGAATACAGGGTGGCCACTCACCAATGATCTTCTCAACCTAGACATTGCCGGCGAGTCGATCCCTGGGACGGGATGGAGCACCATCATAAACGACGATGACTCTGTTTCTGTTCAGAAGCGACGAGAGTGGCTGGACTCGTACACCAGCGACGGGATGCAACTCATCGTGTGGGAGAGCAATACCATTCCTGGAACACGGTGCATGCTTGGCTACCGAAATCTATTTGTCTACGGAGACTCTGACTTCGGGACTGATGTTCCGTCTCAGGAACTCGGACTGCTGACTGGCTTCCAGGCGGGTCAGACAAACACACCTTTTGAAATGGGCTACAACTGGATAAAGGAAAACCAGTACCCCGCTTCAAACGTGATTCCCGCCTACCGGCTGGACAAAAACTCTCTCACGAGAACAAACTACCGCAAGTTCCTTTATGGGATGAAGGTAACGACGCCGTAACGTATACATCCCTTGAGAACAATATTGACCCTGTGCACTTTTGAGTACAGGGTCAATCTGTTAGTTCTTCAGCGGTTTACCGGTGTCGAGCATATGCTTGATCCGGGCGAGAGTCAGTCCCTGCTTGCACAGCACCAAGAATTCTTCGCGCTCGCGCACCAAAGCTTCGTCCAAAGAGGTGGGTTTGAAGAAGACCTGACCCATTTGGTCGCCGATGTGGCGGCCATATTCAGAGAGTTCCCCGCTCTCTTGATGCTTCTTCAGCAGCGTGTCCAAGATGCTCACCATCGGCCCAGAAACCTCTTTCCATTCCATTGGGGCGGGTTCAACGCCCCGGAGCGCCGCCGCCCTGGCGTCGGCAATCAGACGGTCTGGATGCACGGTCACGAGATCGGTCGGCCGCAGATACCCCAGAGCCTTCGCCTGCACCGCCCCTGCGCTCACGACGCCAGTGGCGAGAGTTTCGACTCCCTCGGCCAGTCGTCTCGCCGACTCCTGGTGCAGCATCCGCATGCGGACCGTGCCCGAACCACCCGGCAACAAGCCGACTTTGGCTTCCGGCATCCCAATCTGGGCATCGGGATGCGCGACCACCTGGCGACAACCCATCGCGACCTCGAACCCTCCGCCGAGCGCGTACCCATGCACTGCCGCGACGGACTTTTTGGTTCCAAGCAAGATCGAAAACTGTTGAAGCTTCACGAGCCCGGCATCGATCCCTTCCCAATCCTTCGCCTCGATGAGGTCTCTGAAAAAGGTGAGATCGAAACCCACCGAGAAGAACTTTTGTTCGTTGGCCACGACAAAGGGGCCCTGCTGCTTCTCGACCCACGGCTTTGCCTCGTCCAGGAACGCAGGACTAATCGACCCGAGTTTCGTCTTGAGAGACAGCGCCAAAACGCCCTCGCCAAGGTCTCGAACCCGGAAAGTCTCGAATTCCTCGACCGTGGGGTAGGACGAGAGCGGCCGATATTCGGGTTCATCGACCACCGGCACAAAGGCTCCGGAATGCGAGCGCATCTCCCTGGCTTTGTAAAATGGCTCGGTGGGCAAGCCCAAGATGTCGGGACCGATGGCGTCGATCATCGCAAATGGACCCATTTGCCAGCCGAATCCCCACATCATCACCCGATCGAAGTCTTGAACCGTATGCGAAATTTCTTCGCGAATGGAATCTGCGTACTGCAGCACCGGAATGAGATGGCGGCGAAGATATTCGCCCATGTCGCTAGGGCTTTCGAGCGCCTTTCGAACCCGCTCGCCTAAAGGAAGCTTGTCAATGGCCGCAAGCTCTGGAATCTCGGGAGTGATCGTGTCGCGATACCGAAACGTGGCGAGGTCCAGCGCCATGAAGGTCGGCCCTTCCTTCTTGAAAAACCCTTGTTTGGTTTTTTGCCCTAGCGCGCCGTGTTCGATCAAGTGCGCGATACTTGCAGGGGTCTCGAGAGCCCAGCTGAAATCATCTTGCTTACAACGGGCCTTCAGGTTCGATGCGATATCGACCATGATGTCCATTCCCACCAAGTCGTTGAGCCGAAAACTTGCGCTACGCGGACGACCCAAAAACGGCCCGGTGATCGCGTCCACAAACTCGATGCTCAGCCGCATCTTTTCAGCAACGTGGACGGCGTGGATCATGGCCCACATGCCAAATCTGTTTGCGATGAACCCGGGAGTGTCCTTCGCGACCACCACTCGACGCCCGGCAAGGCCTTCTAAGAGGCTCACCATCCGCTCAATCTCGCGCGGCTCGGTTTCATCGGTAGGAATGAGCTCAAGGAGTTTGAGATACCGAGGCGGATTGAAGAAGTGCGTCCCCATAAACTTCTTCCGAAAAGCGTCGCTACATTCTTCCTTCAGGAGGCGAATCTCAAGCCCGCTGGTATTGGTCGAGACCATCGCGTTTGGCTTGAGAAGGGGTTCGATGCGCCGATACAAGTCCTTCTTGGCGTCGAGCTTCTCGATGATGGCCTCGCAGACCCAATCCGCCTCTCGCACCCAATCAATATCCTCGTCGAGACCGCCGATTCGAACCCGTGCGATGGCATCGTGGTCGACAAAATGCGGGGGCTTGAGTGCCTTGGCCCGGTCAAATGCAGCCTGGCACGAGGCGCGAGTGAGGTCGAGAAGATCGACTTGGAAGCCGCAGTTAGCGAGGTGGGCGGCGATGCCCGCCCCCATGGTCCCGGCACCGATGACGCAAACTTGGGGAAGCGTAGACGTGGTCATGCTAAGCTCCAAAGGATACCGGGACGAGGGATTTACTTGTGGGCAGAGTCAGTGGTTCCCTGTCAGGACCGGAGGCTTATTGGAATGCCCCATCAGCAATTCGATTCGGTGGATGGCATCGATATCAGACAGCGAGCAGTATTCCTTCAGCGCCTCGACGAGTTGGGGGCGATCTACCGAGTCCCATCGATGGATCGCATCGACGTCAATCGGTTCTCTGGTGGCCAAGTACGCCACTAAGTGCACCAGCGAATAGGGTCTCGTCGGATCTTCCACGCGGCTTATCTCTTCGCCGAGAAGCGAAGGAATGACCGGAATGTTCTCCATCGCCTCGACCTGAAGTCCCCCATGACGGATGCCTCGAAAGGTCCTAGCGACGGATCGCAAATCGGTAACCTCGCGAGGAACGCGTGGGCTCCCCTGTTGCTCGTGCTCAGCGGCGAGGCTCCCTAATAGCTGACCGAATGTGAGGAATTGAAAAAGAGGGGGCAACGAAGGATCAACGGAGAACTCCCGTTTGAACATCATTCGAAGCGCGGATCGAGGCTGGTAGGTTGGCTTTGGAGCAAAGCCCTTTGCTCCCTCCGGAAATGGGTGTGCAGAATCGGCCAGCATGGCCGACCGCAGATCCAGGAGAGAGTCCAGGCCGCGAAAAGCCTTCCATGCTTGAGATGGGACGGTATTGTTCATGTCGGTTACTCAGTGCGATGTTACTTTGTGTTGGTCATTCTAGCTACCCCTCGCCTAACGTAGGCTGGGAGGCGGGGGCCGCTCTGCACCCTCCTCTACTCGTTCTGTCGCCTCTCTCTTCGACTCGCGCGCCAAATACTTGATGATTGGGTGGGCTCGGAGGCGCGCGACGGCGGCCGCGATCTTGTCGAGTTGTGCCTTCGGCAGTTGCGAAGCTGTTGTCGTCCCAGCCCCCTGGTCGAATTGGTCAACGGAAAGCGGCTCGTTGACTTCCACGAGATCGTTGAGGTGCAACTTGAGGTTGATCGTCTGCCTGGCCCCCACTTGCATAGTCTCCATCAGTTTCCTCATCTCGGCGGCATCGCTCTCAGACGTTGGCGCTAACTCAAGATAAACCTGGAGGAATGCCAAGCCAGTCGTTCCAAGGTAGGGCATATCTTCAAAATCCTCCCCTGAGTCTACGAAGCGGTACACCTCGTCGTCGACACTCCCGAGAGTAAGAGTCGCCTCCCCTGGGATGCCCCACGGAAGCGCCTCGGTTGGTTCGCCTGCATACGTTACGGGGGGTTTGCGTCGATTATTGATGCCTAATGTCCGAAACAGATCCACGACTTCATCACGGGCATTCGCGTTTTCGACGGGCTTCGTACGATAGCTGGCTCCAAAAATAATGGACCGAAAGGCGTCTCTTTGCGTTGCCGTCAACGAGCTTAACCGGATGGACCTTCCCTTGAGAGCCGATTCCCGTTGGGAGCGCGTGAGCAACCCGTAAGCACGGAGAACATCCCAGTCAAGCGTCTCGCGCTCGATAATCTGGATAAAGTCGCTGTTGGCGGCAATGAGGTGCGTCCCCATAATGCCACTGCTATCGAAACTAGGCGAAGTTGCAGCAAAATCAGCAATGTCGTCGAGAGCGGGGGTCTTGCCAGACCGGGCGACCGTTAGAAGCTTTTTCAATCCTGCCCGGCTTACTCTTTCAAGCCGAGCTTCTTCTAGCGAAGGCGGCATGATCGTCAACCAAGCCCCTTGATCGTTCACTACTTGAAGGTCATTCGCAATCAGCCGATCGTAAAACTCTTGCGTGGTCAACTGATGACCCTCGGGGTCTTCGCCGACAAACTCTCCGACACCATCCTGCAAATAGGCAACGATGTTCTTCGAGGCATGTTTACCGATCGAGCGGATCGCATCTTCAACATGGAACCCCAGCAGATCGTATGTTTCAGGGTCAGCAAAGGCCTCCTTTAGTTCTTTCGAGATGGGAGTTGTGGGCGATCCCTGCGCGGCTTGAAAGGCCCGAAGAGATTTAGTCAACTCCGAGTTCTCTATTGGACCAGAAGTTATGGGAAACTTGGCTTTGTAAACGGGTGGTCCTTCGCTCTCATCCTCTGACAACTCTGATGACCTCCATGCACTTCGTTCGAGTTCTTCTAGTCGGGCGTCCGAATAAAAGAACTCGCGATCTGTATCGATCACAGTGCCCTCTTGGTCTAGGACAAGCACCTCGACAAACACGCCACCGTTCCCTCCGTATCCGCCGGTCCAGTACTGGGGTCGAGAGAGAATAACCAAGATCTTGGCTGGTGGAGTTCTTTGTACAGAATTTGGAACACTTTCGCTACCGAAAACTTGTTCGAGGAGCTTCACCTCGGCGTCGGTCATCCCCTCAAGGTCCGGGCGGGGCCTCGGGGGTGTGGCTTCAAGCCGTTCTTTCGTATTCTTCGCAAGTTCGTTGACGCGGGCCAGATACTCAGCCACGGCCGCCTGCGATATTGTCAAGTTCGACTGCATGCGCGTGGGTGTTGTTGAGAAGACCATTCTGTCACCCTTTTTCAGGGACCCAAGGACCGAAGGGTTCAAAAGAGCCACACATTTTGCAAGCAAAAACGAGCTAGGATTGGGCCGAAACTCATCCGCCGAGAGGTTCTCGTATCCCTCGCGCTTCGCGTAGTCGGGAATCTCGGGCCGATACCAAGAGTTCAGCGTCTCATCCGTATAGGCACGCATCTTGTTGCCCAGAAAGTCGACACGGCGCTTTCGAAACTCGGCTTCATGCCGATTGAGGGCGCCCGGGTCGGGACCAAGGATTCGGGTTCCGTCCGACAAAGTCCGCCACCGCCCGGCTGTGACTTCAGCGATCTTGGTGAGGACATCTTCAACATCCACATCCTGCACACGAACGAAGAGAATATCCTTCGCAAAGTGGTCCTCCACCTTGAGGTTCATGCCGCTCTTCTCCGCGACAGACGCAACAATCCTGTGGGCCGGCCCAACCGGCAAATCAAGACTCACCTGGGCCGCCCTGGCCGCGAACGGAACAGCGACGACCAGAAAACCTAAGATTCGAGCGAGAGATTTCATGAGATATGCAACAGTGAGAAGCTCCATTCGGTGCCCAATACAACGGGCTCACGGGAAGAAGGCTTGCCAAACTGAGAGTACCGAAGATCAAGCTTTGCAAGTCACTTTTTCAACGTTTTTCGTCGAGGCATATGATCCAAGCCTTCGCCAATACTTCTTTGTCAGGAAAGTGTGATTCGTTTCACGCAAAGCCAAGCTCACCGACGATGCGACGTTTGTGGAGCATCGAAGCAGAGCAAGGTGGAATTCCTGACTCCGCCCCGTTTCACGTATCATAGAGCAATGGACTCTTTAGGCATCTGCAAGGACCTCGCGGCGAAGATTCGACACCACTCCGAGTCGAGCGTCAGCGCCGCTCGCGCTCTGTCAGAAGAAAAGCTGAATACTCCTGTCGATGGCCAGTGGTCCGTGGCGATGGTTCTGGAGCACATGAACGTCTCCCACGGGGCGTACCTCGAGCCTCTGCGCAAACTGGTGCCGACGCTCGGCCCCGCCAGCGGCCCGGCCAAGACCACTTTCATGGGCCGAAAGGTGTGTAAGTTCGCAGGACCGAATGGGAACGCTCCCGTGCCCTCCAAGGCAATGCCCGCAGTCCAAACCTACGGATCAGAGGTCATTGACCGATTTTCGCAGATTCAACAAGAGCTTGCCGACCTGGTAGAGGCATCCGCCGGAAAAGATATCAATGTCAAGATTCCGAGCCCGCTCATGCCGATCCTCAAGTTCACATTGACAGATGTGTATTTGATCACCGAGGCCCACACCGATCACCACACTCGCCAAATCATCGACCGGGCCGCTCGGGCTTGAGCTTGCGAGGGACACTTTTGTATACAAACCACCTTTCCTAGTCCCTACACGGTAGAGTGTCTTGAGAGGGGTTTTTCGTGCCGCAGTTTTGCTTCCTGTACACGGATATAGAGGGGAGTACGAGCCTTTGGGATTCAGACCCCGGGGGAATGCGAAGTTTTGTCGACCTGCATGATTCGCTTGTCCAATCTTGTGTGGCGAACCACTCGGGAACGGTGTTCAAGAGCCTCGGCGATGGTCTCGCGGCTCGGTTTGAAACCTCGCGAGATGCCGTTGTGGCCGCAGCCGCCCTCCAAAGCAAGCTGAGCGAAGAAACCTTTGCGCGGGTGCGCATCGGGGTCGACCTCGGTGAAGTCGACCCGACCACCTTCGATCTCCAAGGGCCAGTCCTGAACAGGGTCGCCCGAATCACCCAATGCGGATGGGGCGGCCAAGTGTTGCTGGGCCACCGGGTGTGGATGGACTGTAAAGACGACCTTCCGCCAGAACTTGGAGCCATCGATCTTGGAGAGTATCTCCTCCGGGGCCTGAGCCAAGCGGAACGCATTTGGCAACTCACTGGGCCGGGGATTGAGACCCACTTCCCTCCCCTACAAGGGTTTTTTCGCCCGCCTCCGAACATCCCGCAACTGGAGCGACCCTTTGTGGGGCGCACCACGGAGCTAAAGGCGATTCGGCAACTCCTTGATTCGGAGGGAGTCCGGCTCCTCACCATTCTCGGGTTTGGCGGCATGGGCAAAACGACCCTCGCCCAGGTGGTCGCCGAAGAGATTGCGGAATCCGGGGCGAACGTTTCGTGGGTTTCGTGCGAAGGCATTCTAAGCGGGGATCAGCTTGTGAGCGAACTTGCTCTAGCTCGACGCCTCACGCTGGAATCATCCTGCGATCTCGCTTCGCTTTGCGACCAGCTAGGGAACGAAGAAATCCTGTTTGTGCTCGATTGCTTTGAGCGATTGCTGACCGCAAGAGACGTGGTCGACCAGGTTCTTCGCGCGTGCAAGGGCATCAAGTTTTTGGTCACGAGCCGAGCTTTACTCGGGTCTGGTTTTGAATCGGAGTTTGCGCTCAAGCCGATGGTCCAGACGCGACGAGGAAAGCCTGATTTTTCAGATGCCGTCGCCCTGTACGAGACGTGCGCCCAGCGCATTCGGCCAAATTTCGCCGCGCGTGGCAAGGTACGCAACCTCGTTCGTGAAATCGTCTCCGTTGTGGAAGGCATTCCCCTGGCAATCTTGCTCGTCGCGGGGCGCGAGCGACATTTTGCCACGGCCGAAATCCTGAGTCAGGTTCGTGAGAGTGTATTGGGCACCGCCCAAAACGTCTTGGACCACACCGGGAGACATGCGAATCTCCGCCGAGTCATTGAATCTTCCCTCAGTTTGATCAGCGAGGAGGATCAAAAAGTGCTTCGCGAACTTCAAGTTTTTTGGGGAGGATTCGATCTCGCGGCGGCCAAGGCAGTTCTCGAAAATCAGACACTGCCCGAGATTCTTTCCCGGCTTCGAGACTATTCGCTGTTGACTGCAGATGTTTCCTCCGGCACCGCCCGATTCAAGATGCTGGACTCGATTCGTGAATATCTCGAAGAAGACATGGCCGAGCCCGCGCTGGGGCAGCTTCGAAGGAGGCACGCAGCCTACTTTGGCGAGAATCCGGCCCGGAATTCAGTGATTCAAGACCACCAAAACTTCCGGGCGGCCAGCCTTTTTGCCGCCGAAGTCCGGGACGAGGGACTGGGACTAAAACTCGCCAAACTCACCCTGCGCGCATGGTTAGAGGCAGGGTATCTCACCGATTTTGAGCGTTGCGCGAAGTTCGCGAGCGACTCCGCGGCGGGGTCAACGTTTGAACCTGAGTTGTTGGGGCTTCGCGCCATGTCGGCAAAGCGACACGGCGATCTTGATTCGGCAGACGCGCTGTTGGCCGAGAAGCAGAGGCTCTGCTTCGAAGCCGGCGACATCGCCGGGACTGCCGATGCCCTGGGGGATCGGCTTGGATTGGTTCTTGCCTCGGGCAAAACAGACCCGCTCCGGCCCCTTCTCTCCGTGTACGACACCTTAGAGTGGGAGGCGCCCGAATCCGAAAATCTGGCGCACAAGGTATTGAGGGCTCGATGCGCTTCTGAGCTAGGCGAACAGGCAAAAGTCGACCAACTCATCAACGAGATACTTGGAAAACTCTCGAGCGCCGCCGGGACTGAGTTTGAGGTGTTTATTCTTGATTCTTTACTCTCTTTGATGAAAGACATTGGACGCAATGCCTCCGCTGGGTCATTGGCGCTACGGATGATTGAAGTAAGCCTTCGACAACGCTACGCCCAGGGTTGCGCTCAAGCTTTGCTCCACTTGTCTCGAGCAGCCAACTCCGAAGGAGAGATGGAAAAGGCCATCGAGTGTGCTCAAATGGCATCGTTTGTGAGCGCTTCTCGATCACAACCAGTTCACCTTGAGGCGAAAAGAGCGCTAGGGCTCCTGCGAGCGAACCCCAACCCATCTTTACGAGGGTCGTGGGTTAAAAACGTGGAGAACTTGATCAAGAATCGCCAACTGTGACAAATGTCACAGAAAAATAAACTCGTTTGCAATATGGTGACACTATGCCACCGAACAACGTTCCCGCAAACATACCTTCTAATTGGAGCTCAGTCGTCCCTGCCCCGGTAGACCCGGGTCTAGGTTTAGGCGCCTTCATCGTTCTGGAGTACACGTCCACAGTTGGCTCACGGCTCGAACATTGCGTCCTATTCGTTGCGAAAGAATGGGACTCAATGTATGATTTGATTCGAGCTCCTGGAGTCTTCATGGAGAACCTCCGAAAGGCGTATAAATCCACTCCGGAGCATGACCACGGGTCGATTGGCAACGTCAAATGGGAGTTCAACACCCCAATCTCGATCGTCATCGAGCCGCTCACCTCGCCAACGCCAGCAAACAAGGTCGCCCTCATGGGTCTGAGCAAGCTGTACCCAGCGCTCATGGAAGCTATGGACGACGGCCTAGGAGCCCATGAGTTTTCCGCAAGGGTGAAAGAAGCTTCATCGAAGGCACCGGAAGGGTTTACTTGGTCAGATAAGGTTCCTCCGATGGTAGCTACCGAAGTGGAATTGAGAGATCCATCCGCACGCGGAGAAAGCATGACCAAGAGAGCCTCTCAAGTGACCTTGAACGTAGAGGAGAACTGGGCAGCAGACCTGCCTAAAGTGTCCTCTTCTGGGACCTACACATCAGGAGCGGCTGAGAGTCCAAAGTCTCCCCCGGTTGGGGCAGAGTTCTTCCCTCTTCAATATGTAGCAGAATTCGCCCTGAAGACCCGCACGCTGTACATTCGATACATTCCGCACGAAACGACACCCGCGGGCACATTCGGAGACAGACCGGGCGATGAAATCACCGCCATCACCGTGAACCCGGTTCAAGGAATCAATATGACTTTCTTGCACCAAGATATCGTCTTTTCTAAGTCCGAACTCACTCCATCGATACTCGCAGAGCGAAGAGCAAGATTCGCGATGAACTTTATCACAGACATCAGGTTCTTAAATCAGCCCTCCCTCCTCCAGGTGACGCCCCCTGCATATCTGTCAACCTCCCCGCTCCTGTACGCGATGAGCACAGTGACCCTGCCCACGCCGACTCATGTCCCCACAACACGTCCTGAGTTTCACCCATTTGCGGTTGAAAACGGAAAGCAAACCGGCGCGAGCGCGCCCAGTGTATTCATCGATTCTGTCTGGCCGGACCCAGATCAGATCACATTCTCAGATGCGGATAAGCAAAGACTGTTTCCTCTCGGAAACCCGACCCCTGAACCAGATTCCCCTTCCCCACTTTGCACTGTTGTAGTGTCAACACCCGTGGTCCAGCCCAATGGAACGATAATTTTCGTCACATCTGAACTCATTATCAAGTCATATGAGCCTGAGATTCCGGGACAGCACGGAGGTGGCGGATAGGGAAAACACTTCCTGCGACCTCAGGTCGCGCGCACTTCCTCACCATGCAACTCTAGCAACGCGGTGGAAAGCATCCCGGGAGACTCCGGGATGCATTCCATCTGTCCCGGCGACAACTCACCAGGATTCCGAAAAAACCCTGAGGTGATTTAGATCACAATGTTGAAGATGGCCAGTAACGTAGAATATCTTCGAAAGGTGCGACTCTTCTCCGCTATGAAGGAAAATGAGATACAAAAGATAGCCGGTCTTTGCAAAAGAATCAGCTACGAAAAGGGCCAGATACTTTTTCTGCAGGAGGCCCCAGCACAACATATGTTCATCATTGTCTCTGGACGAGTGAGGATTGAGCGAACGGACAAGAGCGCCGAGACGACCGTTCTTGCGACACGGTATGCGGGTGAAGTTATCGGTGAAATGTCACTCTTGGATGGTCAGCCAAGATCTGCTCAAGCCGTCGCCGAGACGGATACAAAGGTCTTGGCACTTTCTGCACATGACTTTAAGAGCCAAGTGCTGAAGGACCCAACAATGTGCCTGGGCATCTTGCAAACGTTATCGCATCGACTTCGAGAGGCCGCCACTCATGCGCAGCTCTCTAGGTCGACGAAGGTCCACGAACATCTGCTTACCCACCTTGCTACACTCGCCGATAGCGAGGGTTTCATCAAGATTGAGGTTACTCAAGCTACGCTCGCAGACACCATCGGGTGTTCGCGCGGGGCGATCAATCGAGCGTTTCAGCGGCTCGTGCGGGATGGATCCATCATCAGGCGAAAGCGAGACCTGATCGAGCTGGTCCGGAAGGACTAGAATAATCACGCGCTTCAGGCTTGACGCAAGATTCAAGCGAAAACACTTGGAAACTGTACCAATTTATCGTATAGTATCCTTACTCAAGCCGTTCTATACGGCTCGGAGAGGAACTATGAAAATTGCAATTATTCGAGGAGCCATCATGGCCCTCATCGTATCAATCAGTTCTCTTGGGTTCGGCGCTAGCCTTTTGGAAAGCGTCGTGGGAGATTTCTCTAACAACGGTCTTTCCCCAAACGGATTCGCCCTCGACAAGAACGGAGCGAATCCGCTTACGGGTTCGAGTCAGGGTGGAGATAAGGACTACGTGACGGTGACCGTCCAGAGTGGATCCTGGCTGACCTCGCTTGTTCTCACTTCGTACGTGAGCAACGACGGCCGAGCTTTCATCGGCATGATGTCTGGCCCGCAGTTCACCGAGTCGTCCACGTCCACCAACGTCGCAAATCTCATGGGGTACGCGCACTTCGGAACTGGAGCCGGAAACGTGGGGGGCGACCTTTTGACAAACATGAAGACCGGCCCCGGCGCCCAGGGTTTCTCAACCCCACTTGGCGCAGGCACCTACAGCTTCTGGATTCAGCAACTTGGAGCGAAAACGGACTACACGATGACCTTCAACACGGTGCCAGAACCTGGAACCTTGTTGGCTCTCGCCGCCGGTGCCGCTGCCCTTTCTCAAAGACGAAAGAGCCGGTATTTCCACCCGTTCGGTTATGTAACCTGAAATCCCTGGCAAAAGCCAGGGATTTCTGTCTTATAATGAGGGAATGAGGACAAGGTTTGTTTTTCTATGCTTGGGGCTGGGTTGCGCCGCAACTTCTGCTTTCGCTTCGTTCGAATTGGTCATGGTCGGAGACTCGACCACCGGCAAGGTACACCGCTTTGACGGAATCTCAGGAAGCTATTTGGGAGCTTTTGGCGAGGGCGAGGTCACATCGAACTCGGAGATTGCCGCACACGTGGGCAGTGACACCTGTTTCATTCGAAACTCAACTTCTGGACCGGTCTACCGCTACAATTACAACACGGGCGAGTTCATGGGAGCCATTCCCGCGGTCTCGGGAGCCTACTTCAACATTCTCTCCGACGGCACATTTTTGACCGTGAGCACTACATTGATGCGAAGATACAATCAATCGGGGACGCTGTTAGAGACCTTCTTACCTCCGACTGGTGGAGCCTTCATTCAAGATCGTGGATTTGCAGCCCAGCTTTCGAATGGGCGAATCATAGCTCACGCTACGAACTCGGCAGGTACGAAAGGCTTCACTTCGTATGTGCTTGGAATCGCTTTTGCGGGGCCGTTTACCGGATACGCAAGCAGCGGGACCAACATCGGAGGAGTCTCCTCTTCTGGCCTTAGTATTGCGTTCAAGGGCAACTTTGGATCTGACATCTCGAGTACCTGGACGTTTAACGCTGCCGGGAATTTTACTAGCAATGCTGATAACGGCTCTCTTCCGGTCGTCTTATCCTCTCCAACCGATACCGCCTTTGGCCACCAAGGCCGTTACTTCGTCTCGGGCATCAATGCGGCTAATGCCGCCCAAGGGATCGTCTCCCGCGCAGATAGCATCCCCGGCGGAGGAAACCGTGGGACTTTCGGTACTTCCATTCTCAAGACGCCAGTATCAATCACGACCGTGGTTGCTCCAGAACCCGGCACGATGTTGGCTCTCACGGCAGGAATCGGAATGCTGGTGCGCAAGCGCCGACGCCTTCAGAAGTAGCCGCCAGGAAACACAACCCCCGAATAACCAGTCTCGTACAGGGTGTTTCCGTTTTCTGATGGAAATGGAAACACCCTAGCGGCGGTACCCGGATCCGGATTTCCTTTGTCCGACACGCGCTGGCGATTCATTATGTCGATGCCCCTTGCACACAAGGTTGATCGGGTTACATCATAAATCTCGTACTGCCCGCCTTCGTAGCGGTAGTAGTCACATCGTTCTCGTCGCCGCAATCACACCCTCACTTCCAGCTCAGCAAAAGTGTTCCTTGCCCCGAAGCGAAACTTCGGCTCCCCTTCTTCGCCTTCAGGGACGAACTCACCGTATCGAGTTGGGTTACGAGAGAACTGCCCCCGTCGTAAAACCTTTACGGGATATACGTTCTCATGCTGGCGTCCAGTCATGTCACTCTCATCCATGAACGCGTGTAGGCCACCGATGGCCAAGCAGTGCGAGGCCTTAGAAGCGCGAAGCCGACTCACCATCCGTTCAGAAATGATGTCAGCCTGACTTCTTGTCTCGATGAATATACGTATCTGACCAGTATCAATGACTCCAACTACGCTAGCTCGGTCCCCACCTTGCCTCGGGGTGAAAACGCCGACGGCCATAGTGTGCCCATCGACGTTACCCAGAAAGGTTTCATTTTGGTACAAGCCAGCCTTGTATACATCCTCGTCGAAAGAAACCGAGTAGTCCTCAAGAAAAAGGACAAAGCAAGCAGTACCTTCCAGATCCAGTGCAGGAGGGCCAATGCTATCATCGTATGGACCAGAGAATATCCTAATCACATTCGTTCACTATTCAGTATCACTCAGGGAACAAACTCGCCGCAAATCCCTAGGTCAAAAATCGTCGAAGTACTTTGGATTAAATATCTGCTTGAAGCCATCTTTCGCAAAGAAGTGGAACTCGATCTCATAACTATTGCCTGTATTGCGACAATACCCGTGAAAGGTAGTCATCACCTTCCTCCAGCCCTCCGCGCCTCCGTTATTAAGAAATAGCTCATTGAACCTTCTCAAGACAGCCTCGTTCTTAATCTCGGCAGTCACATTTGTCGCGTACTTGACAAAGAAGTCCAAGCGCAGATTGTGAAAGTGATGGATGTTCTTAACTTTGTCGCCCGCTTCACTTAGAGCCTTGAAAAGTGCACCGCCCATCCCCGCGGCGAGGCGGGCATGGAGCGAGATAGCCTGGTTCAATTCGATAAGAGTAAGTTTCCCCGTGGGGTCTACCTTTTGGGCAGGATCTGCTTCGCAATACCCGTACCAGTTTATACCGTCTCTTGCCGGGTCCTCAGAGATAAACCGCCCTGTTCCCGGCTCGTAGTATCTCGCCCGCATGTAGGTGAGGCCAGATTCGGGGTCTTCTTTGTGACCGAGATTCCCGCAATACCCATGGAATCCCGACGGCGCAGAATTCAGGCGAGAGTTGCCCCAGGCGTCGTACTTGCGTAGCGACCCTTGAACAAAGTCTGCACTCGTTGGACCTGTGCGCACTATCTCCGCCATCGTGTTACCATGTCCATCATACAACGGAAATGCTCGGGAAATCGCCCCCGGGGACATTCGTATTTTTGTCTGACATGCGCTGACGCTCGATCATATCGATCCCTCGACCTCCGAGGAAGGAGCGAGTCGCATCGATCATGAGATACTGCCCGCCCTCGTACCTTGTGTAATCTTCGTACACAGGCATTTGGCCATCGTACGCATATCGCCACGTCGGACGGTTTCGGGCCAAGTTGGTATCCCAGAACGAGCTGTTCTCTCCTTCTTCTGGTATTGCTTGCTGAATCTGCTGACCATATTTCGCCACACGAAGACCGTCTGGGCGGTACCGATAGTCATACGTCGATACCGTTGTTTCGCTGCTGGTCGCAGAAGTCTTCACTGTGCTCTTCAGCTGGTGAAGCTCCCCTTTGATGCTCCAGGTCATATTCTTATGATTGCTGTGGATAAGACCAGTCCCTACATATGTGGATTTCTTCGTTCGCTCGCCTACAGCATTGTGTACATAGGTGATATTTGGGTTCCCCACATGCCCCGTAATCCGGTTGAGAATATCAACCGTCACGTCATTACGGTTCTGAGCAGCGTCGTACTCGCGAGCGGTGGGAGTCCCTCCCACGTCGCTGTAATGCTCTGACGTGAGATAGTCCAGATTTGTGGCGTAGCCGAACGTCTCCGTCCATGCACTCAAGTAGTTGTACGCCGTGCTTGTTCTTCGACCCAGATGGTCATACGCGTTCACGTTGCTCGCAATGAGCTGTGAAGGAGTGGTGGTCAACTCTGGGCAATCCCAGTAATAGTTTAAGCTCTCGAGTTCGCCGAACTCATTGTAGTTGTGGACCGCGCGAGCCCGGCTGCGAGCCTGGGGCTCGTAGAAAGACCCATTTGGCCCTACCGAAGTGACCGTCGACTGCTTTGTTTGGGCAATTTTCAGATCGTGGTACGCGCTTTGCTCCTCAATGTGTTCAACCTGATCATGAGACGCGAGACCACCCATTTTCGCAACGGGCAAGCCGTGTTACCGGTAGCGAAAATCTAACAGACCATTTCCTGCATATACTTGCCCCACACCCAGTGGCAGACCCAGCGAGGCACAACACATTGGCAGTGTGCATGTTAATCGGGGGGGCAACGCCAAGAGAACTGGTATAAGAAGCAACAGAGCCGCAATAAACGCGGGATTCCAAAGACACTTTATAAGCACCGACTCGTCCTCGAGAACAAGCCAGCCCGCCCCATTGGGACGCGTGCTCCGGAACGAGACATAATCCCCATGCTTAAACTTTCTAATGCGCGACAAGGATATCCGGTGTACTATTGGCCCATATTCAATCTTGCATGCGGCGTCACTCACCTTTAATTGACCGTAAAATACCTTCGACCTGGATACCAGGATTGCTTGTCTAAGAAGTAAAACTAATATGAGACCTGGCGTGACGAGCGAAATTACCACGTAAGGACCGAGTACTTGTAAAACGATGCACAGAATAAGGAGTAGCGAGCCCGCATACATTTCTTTCGATGTAACGGTACGCATGAACACCGATTCCCCATCCAGTGTCACCCACTTGCGAAACAGCGCTCGCCCAACTCGGTACCGCACAACGTCTTTGGGTTTATACTTCGATAGTCTGGAAGCATCGATGCGTAGTACGCTCTTCGAAGAGACGTCTTCAATTGCATCCAAAGACTCAGATACACGAGCAAGTTTAAACGCGGAACAATAAACGCTTACGCCCCTTAGAATTGCAATGGCCGGCAAGATCGAAACGGCTCCATACACTAGCAGCCTATCGTTCATGCTCGAAAAGTCTCAATTACATAGGGAATCATATATTGTCCCGCCGATGAAAGAATACCGGCGATCAGACCCTGAAAAATCTCGTCAGCGTCCAAACCAGACCCAAATGAGGCACCTACCCCTCCGCAGATAAAGGCAATAACCAAGTCTCCC
>CAZBXR010000046.1:0-19173 GCA_964496145.1 uncultured Chthonomonas sp.
CCAGAGATGGTCGTGAAACTTGCGGGCTCGGGCAAAAAGCCTCTCAAACTATCGACGAGGTCTATCTCTGTCGCCAACCTCGAGGACGGGGCCAAAAGTCCGCAGGTGATGGAGCAGATTCGAGAGGGCGGCTACGACTTTCTCATCCTACAAGGGGCGATGGTGAGTTCATCTCATAAGTATCGCTACTCGCAAGACGGGGCGGTCGCCATGGCCAAAGCGGGAAAGAAGGCAAAGGCCAAGGTGTATCTCTACGCCGAGTGGCCGCGACGCGGCTGGGATGAAACGGACTATATCCTTCAGGTTTACGGGGAGATTCAAAAACCCTCCGGGGCGCAGATCATTCCTGTCGGAAAGACATGGGAGGCCGTCCGGAAAGAGTTTCCTGATGCCGAACTGTGGCACACAGACGGAAACCACGCCCTCCAGGCGGGTTCGTACATCGCCGCCTGGTCCATCTACCACAAGATCACGGGGCGGAAGGACGCGGCGTGGGTTCCCCACCCCGATCTTGTCCCGCTCAACCGCTACCTACAAAAGTCCCACTAGGTTCCTGGGACCAGAATCATCGCATTCAGCAGCATTCGGTGCAATCCGCGCCATTGGGCTCGGCTGGTGGGGTCTTGGGTGAAGACCACAACCTTGCCTCGGCCCATCCGGAACGTATGCGCGAACAGGGTTCCCGTCAGCACCTTCTCCGACTGCGGCCATTCCCAGCCACTCAAGAGTTTCTTGACGTTGGGATCCGCGCTGAGGCTCACTTCGGCCCCGGCGGGAGCCGTCCAGAAGGTGTCCCCTTCGACAGGGACGGCGATTGGAACCGACCCGTTTGCTGACCTTTCGTACCCAAAAGAGAGCGGACTGAGAGGGTTGACAGAAGCGAGGTAAATCGATCCAGGGAGGCTGGGTTCGGACTCCACAGATTTCAACTGGCCCAATGTGTCGGAGGTGAACATTCCAGGACTTGCCTGCAAGACCACAGCGGTCCCGCCACCACGAACCCATGCCCCGACGGGACTTGAAGCCTTCAAGTCAGGATCGCGATCGAAGACAATGCTCGTGAATTCGCTCAACCCGTTCCCCCTGAGCGCCCGGCTCCCGAGAGGTTGGTAATCGAGGTGGAACTCTCGCTCCATGAGGTACCAAAGCTCGTTGCAGGCAAGAGAACCCGCCGCGCCATGATAGATTCCAAGTCGTGGCTTGGGAATCGGCACCACGGAACCGCTTCCGGGGCCGAATCGATCGGTATCCGGAAAATTCGTGGTCAAAGCGTGAATCTTCACGAGGCTCCCCTTCGCCACAGATTCGAGGGTCTCTTTGTAACCCTTTTTGTTCCTTGCCGCGAGGACAATAAACGATCCCGCGGGGACGGTGACGCCGCTGAGGCTCATCGGCTTGGTGGCCAGGCGAACATTCACGCCTTCTGAAGCCAACTTGGCGGCAAGCAGGATGCCTTCTTCGCCGGAGTAGGAGAACCAATATCCGACCGCGCTCTCTTCAAGGACGACCGCCGTCCCTTCTGACTCCAGTTGAAGCGGCTTGATCTTCGGAGTGGATTCGCACCACCACGCTTTCAACCCGTGCGCATAGGGCAGCGACCACGCGGTGGAGTCGTAAAACTCGAAAGAATCGAGTTCCGGGTCTGGCAACCCAGCCTCATCATTTTTCAGCTTCGAAAGCTGGCGAGCGATGAATTCGGGTTCAAAATCAGACCCCGGCTCCAAGAGCGCCTTCGCGAGTGGACCTTGAGACTGCGCCATGTCCACTACGAGAGCCCCTGTGCTAAAGGTCTTCTTTTCCTTCGCCCCGGTCCAATAGTTGTGCGAGTCGGACTGTGTCCATGCGGTCGCCGAGAAAGAACTCTTGATTCCGGATCGGCTCAAAAGCGTTGCAAATCGCCGCAGCGCATAGGGGTCATCGCTTTCCAAAACCACGCGTTGGAATTTTCCAGCATGACGACCCGAGACTGCGTTGGATTTAAACTGGGCGTACGAGGCGAGCAGGGCCTCGTGATTGTCGGCGGCACTCTCGATCACGGCGAGAGCCGAAGTGAAGTGCTTGATCGCCCCATCTCGCATGGTCAAGATGGTGTTGTCATCTCGGCGCTCTTGCAGAACGCGTCCCCCATCGGTTTCGTGCGTCATTCCGATGGCTCCCATTAGCGAGGTGTGCGTATCGAGATAGCACGCGTTGTAAAAATCAAACTGGTCACGGACAAAGTAGGTCCACCCTTTTTCATCAAAGGCCTTGCCGGTAGCCTTCCCGAAAATCGTCGACCAATGGATGTAGCGCTCCCGATCCGTATTTGCGTTCAAGGCTTGCTGGGTCGGAGGGAAAAAGTAGTTGTTCGTCTGACCGTGTTGGTCTACGTACACCTGAGGGTTCCAGCGCAAAAATTCCGCGACTTCCTGACGTGTTTCGTCTTGCGACATCGAGATTCGGTCACGATTCATGTCAAATCGGTAGTGGTTGGACCTGCCGAAAAAGGCGGACGGAACTTCTCGATCGTAGCTTGTCTCTTCGGGGCTCCCGCCTGGCAAGGAGTTGTATGCGACTACATATCGCTCGTGGCCATCGGGGTTGTACACCGGATTGAGGATCACGACCGCATTTCGCAGCATGCGTTGTATCCGGTCATTTCGCGATGCCGCGAGGTTGTACATCAAGGCCATGGACGATTCGAACGACGCGGTCTCGTCTCCGTGGATACATTGGTTCACCCAAACGATGGGGGGAATCTTGCTTTGGGGATCGAGCTTGTTGCCTTGGGCGACGCCGGCAATTGCGGCTCGGATTTCCTCCAGTCTCGCGATGTTCTCCGGGCTCGAAATTGCGAAAACTCTTAGCGCGCGTCCCTCGGTGCTCTTTCCGTAGTCAAACCGCCGTACGGTGGTTGGGCAAGCCGCCGCGATGGCGCTGACCACCCGTTCTTGGTCAGCAAAAACGGTATGTTTTGATCCTAATTCATAGCCAAGCAGCGAATCTGGAACCGGAGCATTGGAGGCATAGGGCACATGTTCGTAAAAGCTCACCGGGGCGTTGGCGGCGAGGAACAAGGTAAGAGTTGCTGCGAGCATAGGGCCATTATAGCGGTGGTCAGTGGTATAAGTGCGGCTATGGCAATCGTGAATCCCCACCTTGTATGGCGTGTTCGATTGCTAAATGGTCCCGTGCTTGAGCATGTGGACGGGTTCAAGCTCACGAAGTTTCGGTCCGCGAAGGTCCGCGACTTATTGTCCATCTTGGCTTTGCGACTGGGACGACAGGTCCCTCGTTCCGAACTCCAATTTCTTCTGTGGCCAGAGGAAGACGATGAACAAGCGATTTCCAACAGGTTCAGAGTCACGCTCTCGCAGCTTCGGCAGGTCATGGAGCCCCGGGGGGTGATCGCCGGGAGTGTCCTTGACACCTCGGTCGCCGGGTGCCTCAGCCTCAACTCCAAGACCGTTTGGTGCGATGTCACCGCTTTCGATGAGCTGTATGCAGCAAAACAGTTCGAAGAGGCGTCTGCGCTGATCGAAGGCTCTCTTCTTCCTGCCTGCTACGAGGATTGGGCCTTTCACGAGCAAGCGAGACTGGATCTGCGACGCACCGAACTTGAGAACATGGGCTTCCTCGCGGGTCCACCCCGGGCTGAATCTCTCCCCCCGGCCGCCCCGCGAACCTCGTTCTCTGCAAAGCTCCCCCTCTATCTCAATCGCTTTTTGGGTCGGGAGCGTGAGCTTGAGACATTGGGGCAACTCATCCAGTCCCACCGATTCGTGACCGTCATCGGCGCAGGCGGCCTGGGCAAGACCCGAATCGCGGTCGAATACGCCTCGCGGCTGGCTCAACCCAGTCTCTTCGTTTCTCTGGAGCGCGTAGGCACGGCCGACGAAGCGGTGCAAATGATTGGCTCCTCCTTGGGGATGAGGTCTCCTACTCTTGACTCCCTAGGCGAGGCGCTCCATGCAGAGCGAGATCTCCTTCTCATCCTTGACAATGCCGAATCGGTGAATGAAGGTCTCGCCGAGTTATGCATCCATCTCTTGGACCGAACCGAAGGGCTCCGGATTCTCGCGACCTCCCGTCATGTATTGGGGGGCTATGGCGAGGTGCTCTTCCGGCTCAATAAACTTTCGCTCGTCAACGCGGAGGAGGATGGAACTGCACTGGAGCTTTTCGTAGATCGCGCCCGTGCCTCTCGCCCCGACTTCAACCTTACGCCTCAACACCGTGACTCGGTCATGGCCATTTGTAGTCGGCTGGATGGAATTCCTCTCGCGATCGAGCTCGCGGCGGGCCGCATCGCAAGCCAATCGCCCAGTCAGATTGCGGCAAGTCTCGAAACCGGTGTGCTGAACCTGAAGGCAAAGGTCGCCGGTCTCGCGGTTCGGCAGCAGACCCTACGCCAACTCATCTCGTCGAGCTACCAAGACTTGTCGGAGCCAGCGCGCCACGCTCTGGAGCCTCTCTCCCTCTTTCAAGGTCCGATTTCTGAGGCGCACGCGACCGGTTTAACGAGCCCAGAAGTGCTGGAGGAACTCGTCTACCGCAGCATGCTTTACACGCTCGAGGAAGGGGACGGGTATAGATACGCCGTTCTCCGGCCCATCGCGGAGTACGTCCAGGAATCCGATCAAGATAGATTCTCAACCCTCAAGCGGTTTGCCGATGCGTTTCTGCGAGCAGGAAGTGCGGTGGATGAAAATGATGTCCGCACATTCAAGCAGCTCGATCATCAGGTGGAGAATCTGACCGTCCTCTGCCTTGCCCCCCAGGCGAGAGCCCTCCCTAGTTACTGGGCCGGGCTCGCCGGCTTTCTGCTCCATGCCTACGTGCGGGGAAATCACGTGTGGGCGGCCCGATGGATCGATGCAAACACCTCTCACTGGGGCGAGGCCAGCTATCAAGACCGGCAAAGTTGTCGCTTGCAGGCATGCCGAATCCTGACCGAGTTGGGACGGACCGAAGAAGCCAAGGAGTCCCTCCAACAGGCTATCCATGAGTCCGTCTCAGAAGACGACGAAGAGTCAAACATTCTCGCCACCGTCGAGCTTGGCCTGATCGAAGAGCGATACGGAGACTGGAACTTGGCGAGGCAATCTCTGGAGAGCGCTCTTCTGCGCGCGCGCCAGCTCGGAAACCCCAATGTTCTCGAGGCTTGTCTTTCTCACCTCAGCGGCGCCCTCCACGGGGTCCGTCCTGAGCATCCTGGCTTCGACGAGGCGATTCGAGATTGCGAGACTCTTGCTCAGGAGCTACTCAACCTCGTTGGCCCGTGGTCACGTCGCCGTCCTCTCGCCTCGCTCCTCCTCAGCACTGCTTATCTGCCCCAAAACCGCTTCGCGGAGAGCTTGCACGCCGTACGAAAATGCCAAGCCGACGGATTCCGCCTCGGGGCCGTGACGGAGATCGTCTACGCCTTTGCAACGGAGGCTTTCCTCGCGCAGCAACGTGGGGAACCTCTTTCCGCCGCATACTACATGGGTGCCCACAACCAGTTGGCTCTCCGCCTCGGGATCAATCCTCAATTTCGGTGGATGCCAGAGGTCGATGCTTCCCTCGCGGCCATCCAGGAGCGAGGGGCGAGAGCGAGCCTCCAGGAACTCATTCCTGACCGCCCAGCCGACCTCGAAAACGATTTGAAAAATCTGTTTGCGCGTGGTTAATGGCTTGATCGTAGGATGTCTCTCGTGGTGCTGATATCTGCGCCTTCCGAGAGGATTTATGACAAGACCGAATCGCCAGAAACTTACTTTTACTTCGTTGTTTGCCGCCTCGCTGTTCACGACAGCCTTCGCTTTCGACACATTCGCATTCCAAGGGATGTACGCCCAAAATGGATCAGGATTTGTTTCCGTCGCGGGGAGTTCCGGCAACACCAATGCCTCCACCGCCCTTGAGGCGACCCAAAGCTACTCCGGAAAGGATAGCCAGGGAAATGACCAGACCATGGTTGTTTGGGGCAGAGCCTACTCTTCCTCTACCTTTGGACAGCTGAAGGTCTTCGGCGAGGGGAGAATCACCAACCCGTACTACAATGCTTCCAATCCTGTGTTCTGGGATGGAGCCAATATCAACCCGGAAGGTTCTCCAGACGCCGTTGCGATGAACGGAAACGCGGGATTCAACGACGAGCTGACCTATTCCGGGCTTGGCTCCGGGCAGTACAAGGTCAACTTTTACTTCTATCTTCATGGCCAGGTAACTGGTGAAGTGGAGTCGGGCTTGAACTTCTACACAAACGACCCTTCGGGCGAGTTTTACGCTCCACGAACCACGGGCGGAAACAGCCTCTGGATCACCCCTTGGTACAACGTGTCTTCCAGCAGCCCGCTTTCGATTACGGCCGACTTTTACGGCGGAATGAACACCAAGCTGTTCAATGTGGACGAGGGGGGAGTCCGATATAGCAAGGGCGACTACTCGAATACCGTGACTCTGGTGGGAATGACGATCAAGGATGAAAACGACAACCTGGTTGAGGGTTGGTCTGTGAACGCCGCGTCAGGCACGCAGTATGCGACCGGAGCCGCAGTCCCCGAACCCATGACCGTTCTCGCGTTGGGCGCAGGACTCGCCGCTCTTGCCCGAAGACGCAAGAATCAACGCTAAACTTCTGTCCCTGGGGTGAGCTAGAATTCCCTCGCCCCAGGGCTCACTCTCCTACGGAGAGTTGGATCCAGTCCACATCCAGTTGTGCGCCCGAGAGCGCATTTGTCGTGTTGAGATAGAAATACACGTTCCCCTCATCGTCGATATAATCGCGAATATTGGGAATCTGAAAAGTGGTGGTCTGCCAAGCCGTGGGAGCACTCAGCGTAGAAAACGTCGTGAAGGTTCCGTACGGGTAACTCGCGGTGGACCAATTGTAGAGCGCCAGCGTCTCCGTGGACCCACTTGTCCCCGTGGAAGTGTATCGTCGGCGGATGGACACGGTGGCAGGAGTCCCTGCCTTGGCTTGAACCCGTGAGAAGTTCCCTTCCAGTAAGATCCGATCATCATTTGTCCTACGCGTGCAGTTCGCGAAGCTTCCATCGGCGGAGAGAAGGCGCGCATACGTCCCGTTCGTGAGCGTTGCGCTCCGCGTGTTCACATCGGTCATGGGATACAGCACTTGTTTGCTGGGCAACATGTTCACCGTCCCCACGAGAGTGCCATCAACCTTGACGGTCAGAACTCCTGCGCCGGTCGGAGCCGCGACATCCACAAAGTCTCTCCCCCGAGTCGCGATCTTGACAGGCTTGCCGTCGAAGAAAACTTCCACGTTTCGTGGAGATTGAAATCCTCGTCCCTGAATCCGGTTGACGAGCAGTCGGGGGTTGGATTTTTCTCGACTGAGAACTCCTGTGAGCGGCGAAACCCACCGAACCACTGATGAACGCCCCGTGGAAGTGTTGTCAAGAAGCGCATCCATCGCCGCCCGGGTGTTGGCCAACCCATAGTTCGTATATTCGCCTATCGGGCTTTGGATGGTCGCCGTCGCGGTGTCTTCGATCACTCGCCGGATGTCGATGTTCGTCGCCGTCGGCTTTGCTCCGAAGAGAAGCGTCGCAACCCCTGCGATATGAGGACAGGCTCCGCTTGTCCCAGAAAATCCGTTGGTGTACGCCGCTCCGACTGCAGTGGTCGTGAGCGACACCCCTGGAGCGGCCACATCAACCCAGGAGCCAAAGTTTGAGAAGCCAGCCCGGTTGTTGTTTGTGTCCAGAGCGGCGACCGCCATCGCATTCTCATAGGCGGCCGGATAGTACGGAAACACTCGGGCCGAGTTCCCTGCGGCCACGACCGGGAGCACGCCCTTGTTCCAAGCGTAGTCGAGAGCCACTCGCTCGCCGGGGCTCACTCGGTCGCTAAAGAAACTCATGCTGAAAACTCGCGCCCCATTGTCCGCCCCATACACGTAGGCGGGCATCAGATAAGAGTCGTAGAGGAAACCCTGGGCATTGGTGCATTTCAGACCCATGAGGCGTGCGTTGGGTGCAATTCCAGCCACCCCGACCGCATTGTTCGTCACCGCTCCTACGATGCCGGCGCAAGCAGTCCCATGGCCGTCCGCGTCGTCTGGAATCGGGTCCAACAGCACAAAGTCGTAGCCATTTCGGTCGTCGACTCTGCCGTTCAAATCGTCGTCGATCCCGTTATTGGGGATCTCATCGGAATTCACCCACACATTCCCGGCAAGATCGGGGTGGGAAGTTTCAAGGCCCGTGTCGATGATCGCCACCGTCACGGGGGACCCAAAGCTGCGGTCCCAAGCCAAATCGGCGGTGATGGTGCGAACGTGCCACTGATTCGTCCATTGGGGGTCATTCGGCGTAAACGCAAGCTCCTTCGCGTAATCCAGTTGGGCACTAAGAACACCGGGCAAACGCCCGACCTTGCGCAGCATCGCTTCGTGCTGGAGCGGAGGGATCTCGATGGTCACGTAGCCGATCTGCGGGATTCGATCTCGAATGACGAGGCCCGAATCGAGGATCGCATCCTCTGCCTTTGCGTCTGCCACCTTCACCAAAAGTCGAGTGGGATGCACCAACGCACCCCGGACAATCACGGGGATCTCAAGCTGGGCTAGGACAAGCGGAAGGAACAGCGCGGTCATATTTATTCAAACCTAACGATGTATCGTATCAACAAGTCGTTCAATTTGCGAATACTTTTTTGTTGAATTAGAGGATTCAAGCATACTCATGGGGATGTCCAACGCTCCATGGTCTGATTTACTCCACTCTGTTTCCGAAGATCGGCTCCGCCACACGATCGAAACCCTATCGAGTTGGAACACCCGGAATACGAACACTCCTGAGGCTCGAGAAGTCGCCCAGTGGATTGCCACAGAGTTTGAATCCGTGCCCGGGATCGAAGTCGAGATATGGGAATACGAGATTCAAGGGGGACGCCGGGTTCCGCAGACCAAGAAGGTCCCTCAAGTCATTGCCACGCTCCCTGGGAGGTCCGAGCGTCGCGTGATGGTGGGGGGCCATTTCGACACCCTCAACGCGGACTTTGCCGGGGACTTGTTTAGCCTGCGGGCTCCGGGCGCAAATGACGATGGGAGCGGAACAGCGGTCGCCTTGGAGATGGCGAAGGTTCTCGGGGGCCAGAAGTGGGAAAACACCCTCGTTTTTTGCGCCTTTAGCGGTGAGGAGCAGGGTTTACTTGGCTCCAGAGCCCTCGCGAAACGCGCGGCCGACGAAGGGTGGAAGATCGACGCTCTTTTGAGCAATGACATGGTGGGAAACAGCTCGACCCGGCGCGGGGCGCATGACGACGAGACGCTACGAGTCTTTAGCGAGGAGGCTCCCCAACGGCACCAGAGCCGGGAATTGGCACGCTGGATTGAGTGGATCACCCGCGGGCAAATTCCGGGTTCGAAAGTGAGGCCCGTCTTCCGCAAAGATCGGTTTGCCCGTGGTGGAGATCACACTCCATTCAATGAGGCGGGGTTCACCGCCGTTCGGTTTGTTGAGCAGATGGAGGAGTACTCCCGGCAACACACCGTGGACGACCTCCCCAATGCGATTGACTACGCCTACCTCGCAAAGAATGCCAAGGTGAATCTCATTGTACTGGCCGCTCTCGCCTCGGCGGCGGCCCCACCCACCGAGGTGAAGGTCGATCTTGGCCAGTCCTACGATACAACCTTGCACTGGAATGGGTTGGAGAACGTGGATTACCTCGTGTATTGGCGAGAAACCACAAGCGCCACCTGGCAAGGATGTATCCCCGTCGGGCCTCAAGACTCCGCGAAACTAGACCTTTCCAAAGATGACCATGTCTTCGCTGTAGGAGTCCATGGGGGCATCCCCGTGATCGCCGAATAAGCCCGTATTTTTACTAGAATACTGACAAGCCAGGGGCCGGTGGCACAGAGTTTGCATGACTGTTCACAAGTCTATGCAAGCCACGAATTCCCGACTCGCTCTCGCTCTTCTCCTCGTCCTCGCAGGGGGAGTTCTTCGAACCGCAAGTCAAACGCAACCTTCTCATGTCACACCGGGAACCGTGGCTGCATCGACTCTTCGATAGGAACTCGTCATGGAACGCTTGGCTAGAGGTTTTTGGATGATTGTAGGATTTGCGGCAGCGATGGGTGCCGCGAACTTCGCGTCCAGCTTTACTCACCTGACGCGCTAAACCTTCGAAAACCGGAACGATTCTCCAAAAGGAATCCTCACGAGGCGATCCATTTCCTCTCGATTCAGCACTCCCGCAAGCGCGTAACCGCCAATGGTCGGTCCGTCGGGCCCGATGACGGTCAACTTCCCCCCAGGATTTTTCTGAATGGCTCCGACACACATCGGAGAGCTAGGAAGGCGTAAAAGAATTTCTTCCTCGGGAGATTCACCCACCCTCTCCAAGCCTATTCCCATTCGATTGAACGAGCTTTCCGCCCGGCACCATTCGCCCTCCAGCAGAGCGGCCCATCGGAGGTCGTGGACGACGATTTCGCGTTTGATCCCCGGTTGAAAGGATCGATGGTCGGGTAGAGAGCCATGCGGTGGCACGCGCAACACTTGTTCCCCTGACGCAAGCCATTGGGTCACCAAAGGAGGCTGGGCGAAGCCCCCCTCGACCGCAAGATACGACCAGTGTCCGCGCGGCATCGCCTCGAGGGTTTGCTTTTCGCCGGCTCGCAACAATCTCGGCCGCAAGTCCGCGATGGAGGCATGACCCACCACGAAAACCATGTCGGTAACGGCCTCGATGGTCAACTCGCCGAGGCTGAATTCTAAGATCGGAGCCTCAGGGGCATTTCCCGCCGCGATATTCGTGAGGCTCGCTAGGCTTGCATCCATCGGCCCACCGACAGGAACCCCTTTGGATAAATACTGATAGTTGGGGGCGCCTTGCAGGCTCGCCGAGCCGCCGACGTAGCAGAGGATCACGATCGACCTCGCAAGAGCGTGTGGCCGATTCTCGCGATCTCGATCGCGTCTGGGCCATCGCCATGCACGCAAAAGAATCGACATCGGTCTGCGAAGCGGACGAACTGAGCCTCGATTTCCGGCTGCATATGCAGAAACGCGCCAGGAAGTTCACGCGGAACCAGGGTTCCATCCTCTCGCATCCCTCGGTCCAGATAGGCCTCCGGCCAGAACTCTACACCTGCGTGGCTGGCCGCCTCTTCGTGCAACGTTCCGGCCAGTCCTAAAAGAGGAATCTTCCACACTTGGAGAGCCTCGGTGAGGGCTTCCGCCGCCCAAACCTCGGTCGCAGATTGGTTGTACAGCGCTCCGTGAGGCTTTACATAATCGGCCCCTTCCCAGGGCTGGAGAAGGGCGGCCATCTCGGACCCCAAATCAGGACGAGGAGAGATGCTTTTCCTGCCGAAGTTTTCTCGGTCAGGGTAGCCCGGGTGTAATCCCACGAGGATGCTTCGCGATCGGCACTCCTCGATCATGGTGCGGGTCAGTGCCTCGGACCCTGCGTGGGCTCCCACACAAATGTTGGCGGCCTGAATCCAGTTCAGCAACTCCATGTCGTGAGCGAACCCCTCTCCCACGTCGGCGCAGATACCTTGGCACTTCATAGGGTTTCCGCCGAAAATCGAAGGGTGTCGCCGGGTGAAAACGCAAACTTCGGGGTCTCCAGGTTCACGAGTTCGTAATCGGTGACCCCGAGAATGTTCCACCCACCCGCCGTAGAGGACGGGTAAATGCACGCCTGGTTCCCTGTAATCGCGACCGCCCCTTTCGGTACGCGAGGACGGGCGGCGGGGAGCCGGTCCAGGCCAGAAAGGGCTTCTGGCAGGCCCGCCAAGTACGGAAACCCGGGCGAGAAGCCCAGGGTGATCACTTCATATTCTGCCGCGCAAAACGCAGCGACTGCCTCCTCTCGGGTGAGCCCGAGTCGAGAACAGATCGAAGGGAGATCGAGGCCCAAATCGAACCTCACGGGGATGATGTGCTTGGTGGATTGAATTTTTGATTCGGGAGGCGAAAAGGTCGCGAGCGCGGCTTCCAGCGCAGATTTCGAGACGGCAAGACTCTCTACATGGATACCCACGGAGTCAAACCCACAAACCACCGCTCGCCGACCCGGAACCACAGCCGCTTCGAGATGCCGCGCCACCTCAAACGGACGGCATTCGAGAGAGCCGACCACCCACAGATGCGCACCGCGTGATTCCAAAATCATCCTAGTAACCTTTCCAATTCTTACCCCTCACGCTACCATTTCTCCCCCCTCATTCGTCACAATGAGAGGAATGGAAAGGCCAAACCTCTTGATCCTTATCGCAGGGTTTAGTTGCAGCGGGAAGACGACTCTCGCGAACCGGTTGGCCAAAGAACTCGACGGCGCGATCCTCAGCACGGATCATTATTACCGCGGTTTCGACGATTTGCCTCTCGAAGAGCGGAAGCGTCAGAACTTCGACGCCCCCGAATCGGTCGAGCACGAATTGCTGATTTCTCATATCCGCACCCTCAAAGAAGGAAAAACGATTCACGCCCCGATCTACGATTTCGAGAGTTTTTCTCGGGTTGGGTATGAGCCCGTGTATCCAAATTCGATCCTCATCGTGGAGGGCATTTTTGCCCTGTGCTGGCCCGAACTGAACGAGCACGCCGACCTGAAGATTTTCGTTGATACGCCCGAATCGGTTTGCCTCGCCCGCCGGCTAGAGCGAGATGCCATTCAGCGAGGAAGGACCGAGTACGAGTCCATTCAACGCTACAAATCGGACGTGGAGCCGAATCAGATTCGATACATTGAACCTACGAAGGTGAACTGCGATGTCATGTTGAGCGGGGAGACCACTCCCGAGCTGAACCTCGCACTCATCAAGCCACGAGTGTTCTCCATTCGCCTCGTTTGAGCTGGAACGATCCCGTCCCAAATCATGTAGACTATTGTGCATGTCGGATGGCTGGCTAGTCTTAAAGGGAGCCCGAGGAAACAATCTCCAGAATGTGGATGTCGCGTTTCCACTTGGATTGTTCGTTTGCGTCACCGGCGTGAGTGGAAGCGGGAAATCCACCCTGATTCAAGACACCCTTTTCCCGCGTCTCAAGTACGAATTGATCGGAACTCGGAGCACTTGGTCCCCTCACGATGACCTGCTTGGAGTCGACCAGATTGACAAAGTGATCGACATCGATCAATCGCCCATCGGCAGAACCCCGCGAAGTAACCCCGCGACGTACACCGGAACCTTCGACATGATCCGGGACCTGTTCTCGATGACCCCGGACGCCAAGCTGAGAGGCTACAAACAAGGACGCTTTTCGTTCAACGTGAAGGGCGGACGGTGCGAGCATTGCCGAGGCGACGGCATCATCAAGATTGAGATGCACTTCTTGCCAGATGTGTATGTTCCGTGTGAGATCTGCAAAGGCAAGCGGTACAACCGCGAGACCCTTGAAGTGAAGTACAAAGGGAAATCGATCTCTGAAGTCTTGGAGATGACCATCGAAGAGGCGACTGAGTTTTTCCGCCCCATCCCCAAGATCTTTCGCAAGCTGGAAACTCTTCTCCAAGTCGGGCTTGGCTACATTCGCATGGGGCAACCCGCCACGACACTCTCGGGCGGAGAAGCTCAGCGAATGAAGCTCGCTGCGGAGCTTAGCAAGCGCGCTACCGGGCGCACCTTTTATATCCTGGATGAACCCACCACCGGGCTCCATTTCGAGGATGTTCGCCGGCTTCTCGCCGTGCTCCAGAAACTTGTCGAGACCGGAAACACGGTCCTGGTAATCGAGCACAACTTAGACGTGATCAAATCGGCTGACTATGTCATCGACATGGGCCCCGAAGGGGGGACCGGAGGCGGCAACGTCATCGGCATGGGGACTCCGGAAGATATTGCGGCGATCTCCCAGAGCCATACGGGACGTTTTCTCGCCTCGGTCCTCAGCAAAACCCCGGTTACGTCGTGAGTAAGCGGTAGGTCTTGAAATCGGATGACATCGGAGGCGCTTCTCCGCGCTCCTTGGCCTCTTTCAAATCCTGAAAGGCCCGTCGGTGCCCTTCCAAGAATTCATCCGAACCGGTCCAAGCCGTGAAACTTGCCTCATCAACCCAGTGGCTGATGACAAGGTACGCACCCCCTTCTACAGAAGGCTCCAGAACGTACATGCCAAGGAACCCCAACATACGGTCAATCGCTCCTGCCCGGCTGCAAAACAGCTCGCGGAAGCGATCCACATAGGCGGGATCGCACTGAATGGTGTTGACAGCGACAAACCCGGGCTTGCAGAGTTGCAAGATTCCGCAGCAGCCGGGCGCGAGGCTCGTGGCGGAACAAACAGCAGACTTCTCGATCAAGATTTTATCCATACATAAAAGTATAGATTACTATTTACGCTTTGTCAATGCCTAGCCTGGCGGCCACGAGAGGTCTCGGCCTCCCAAAAGATGGGCATGGAGATGGGGCACGGTTTGGCCCGCGGCCTCCCCCTGATTGATCACCAACCGGTAGCCCTGGGTAAGGCCTTCCTGCTCGGCAATCACCATGGCCGCATTAAGAATGTGCTGATGATCGCCCGTCGCTGGCAACGCAGCCAAGCCCGAAATCTCGGCTCGCGGAACGATGAGAATGTGCACAGGGGCAACGGGCTGGATATCTCGAAATGCCACCACATGCTCATTTTCGAAAACAATTTCCGCCGGGATTTCCCCATTGATGATCTTTGTGAAGAGCGTTGCCATGAGTTGTCGAACCGATGTTACCGTACCTTTAGCCTCCAATCCGGTATTCTCGTCGCATGGCTCGCTTGTCGATTGACCTTGATTACTTGAAGAGGGTTCTCAATGACCTATTGAACACCCACAGCCCCACTGGAGATACCGAATGGGCCATCACCTGGGTGGAACAAGAGCTTCAGGACATGGGAATTCCCACCCGAAGAACGATCAAGGGGGCGTTGATCGCCGAACTTGAAGGTTTTCAAAAGGACCGACCCAAGGCGTTGACGGCTCACGTCGACACGCTCGGCGCGATGGTCAGCGAGATCAAGCCAAGTGGTCGGCTTAAAATGACGCCTCTCAACGGCGTGATGTGGCCAAGCGTCGAGAGCGAAGGGGTATGGGTGCACACCCGCAACGGGCGACAAGTTCGAGGATCGATCGTTTTTACAAACGGGGCCGTTCACGTCAACAAGGATGCCATCGCCGGACCGAGAAACGCAGACACTCTTGAAGTTCGCCTCGACGAGCGAACCTCGACGGCGGAAGAGACACGGTTGCTTGGAATTGATGTCGGCGACTTTGTGTACTTCGATCCCCGTGTTGAAATGTCTGAGTCGGGATTCGTGCGCTCAAGATTCCTCGATGACAAAGCCAGCGTTGCTTGTGTTTTGGCCGCTCTGAAGGCGATGCACGAGGTTCGCGTGAGCGCGGGGCAGCGAACCACGATCTTGTTCAGCAATTTTGAGGAGGTGGGTCACGGCGGCTTCGATGGCCTCCCGGCAGACCTCGCCGAACTCGTGGTGATCGACATGGCTTGCATTGGCCACGGACTGCAAGGTGATGAGTACCACTGCTCGATTTGCGCCAAGGATTCGGGCGGGCCCTATTCAAGGCGTCTGACCGAAAAGCTTCGAAGCGTGGCCGACGGGGCGGGTATTGAATTGCGCACCGACGTGTATCCGTTTTACGGCAGCGACGGGGGCGTGTATTGGCGCTCTGGAGGACAGGCCGAAGTCGCGCTCATTGGGCCGGGGGTAGACACCTCGCACGGCTATGAGCGAACCCACTCGGACGCTCTGAGAGACACCGCCACGCTGATTTCGGAATATCTTCTCGATACTTAATCGAGCCGTTTTGTGGTTATACTAAGAACAGGAGCGCGGGCGTAGCTCAGTGGTAGAGCATCTGCTTCCCAAGCAGAGGGTCGCGGGTTCGAATCTCGTCGCCCGCTCCAATTTTTCAGGCCTGTCTGGCCATCGCGTATCGGGCCGCGGCCTCTAAGAAGCTTGTGTCTCCATGCAGTGACTTCAGTGTGTCCACGGCTTCCTTCACAGCTTCCTCCGCGAGATGTCGAGACCTTTCCAGCCCAAAAACCCTCGGGTAGGTCATCTTGAGGGAGTCCTTATCATTCCCGACTGGCTTCCCCATCGCTTCTTGGGTGCTGGTTTCGTCGAGAATGTCATCGGCAATCTGGAAGGCTTGCCCTAGGGCAAAACCATAGCGTCTCAGAGCCTCGACTTCAGTCTGCGGGGCCTCGGCACAGAGACCTCCCAGGACAGCGGCCGTGGCAAACAGTGCCCCGGTTTTCTTTCGATGAATCTCCGCCAACAATCGGGGATCTGGCGCGGCGCGCTCGTTCAAAATGTCAAGGGTTTCGCCTCCCACCACACCGGACCAACCTGTGCCCCGGGCAAGTTCGACGACTCCCTGCGCCCCCGCCTTAGACCCCGCTACCAGCTCAAAAGCAAGCGCAAAGAGGGCATCGCCCGCAAGGAGCGCCACCGCTTCGCCAAAAACGATGTGGCAGGTGGGGCGACCCCGCCGAACATCGTCGTTATCGATGCACGGCAAGTCGTCGTGAATGAGCGAGAAACAGTGGACGATTTCGATGGCACAGGCCGCCGCCATGGCGTCGGATGCCGACCCGTTGCAGGCTTCGCATGCCGCGAGGACGAGGGCAGGACGCAGACGCTTGCCTCCCCCCAGCACAGAGTAACGCATGGCGTCTGTGAGGGGCTGAGGAGATTCCCCCTCTGCGGGGAGAAAACCGTCGAGGGCCGACTCAATGCTCGGCAAATAGGTCCTCAGTCCCGGTTCGAAGTCCACTTCGGCATTTTACCAGTCGCCCCGGGGGAACTGGTTTGGTACACTCAGAGGCGGTATGGCCACCATTCGCCCATTCAAAGGACTTCGCTACACGCCTTCCGCGGGGGACCTTCAGGATCTAGTTGCTCCACCCTACGACGTCATTTCCCCCGAGCAACGCGAGGCTTATGCAGAGCAGAGCGGTTTTAACGTGGTCATGCTCACTCTTCCCGAGCAAGAAGCGGACGACCGAAGCAAGTTTGTCAAATACACACGAAGCGCAAGCCGTTTGGCCTCTTGGCGAAAATCCGGCGAAATGGCCGCCGAAGAAAAGCCCGTCTTCTACCGTTATCGCCAGGCTTTCAGCATCCCCGGCACTACCGAGCAACTGGAGCGACTGGCCCTCATCAGCCTCATCAAAGTCGAACCTTATGAGAACGGCGTGGTCTTGCCCCACGAGCAAACCTTTCCTAAGCATAAAGAAGACCGACTGAGAATTTTAGAGGCGACCCGCTCGCACCTAGAGTGCATCTTTGGTCTGTACGATGACGACGACGAGTCTGCTCTCGCCCTCGTGACGAACGCAGCGGGAACTCAAGTTGCGGACGTGACCTCAGAAGACGGCGTGCAGCACAGGCTCGACGTGATCGAAGACGAATCCGCCATCGAAGCCATTGCCGCAGCCCTCGCCAGCCGAAAAGTTTGGATCGCCGATGGGCACCACCGATACGAAACCGCGATGACATTCCGGCAGATGCTCGGTGACCGAGAGGGCGAAGTGCCTGAGGACTACATGATGATGGCCCTCACCAGCATGACCGACCCCGGTTTGGTTCTTCTTCCCACGCATAGAATCCTCAAGACTCTTCCCTACGACGCGGCCACGCTGAAGGAGAAAATGAGTTCGGAATTCGCGATAGAAGACGCTGCAAACGGAAGTTTGATGGAGAAGATCGAGGCCATCAGCACTTCTGGCGGGCGCGCCTTTGGGGTTGCCCTGCCAGGAGGCATGGGATTCGTCGCCACGGTGAAGAATCTGGATTCACTGGAGGCAAAGATCTCTGGCGAAGGAAGCGGATTGCTGAAGACTCTTGACGTCACGATCCTGCACGACTACATTTTCGGGCAACTTCTCGGGCTTTCAGGGCTCGATTTCTTCGGCTACACCCGAGATGAGCACGAGGCCATCGAGGCCGTCGAAAATGGCTCTCCGGCAAGCTTCTTGATGAACCCGCCCACGGTAGACGACATGAGGCACATCGCTCTGGGCGGTGAAAAAATGCCTCAAAAATCCACATTCTATTATCCAAAGATTCAGAGCGGTCTCGTTCTGTGGCAACTCGCCGATTTCTGAGACACCTTCATGAAAATTCATCTCCTTGGGACGGGGGCCGCAGACGGAATACCAGGTCTGTTTCAGGCAAACCGTGTCTCGGAGGTCGCGCGAACGGAAGGAGGCAAGGATCGGCGGACCCGATCGGCGGCGGTCATCAACGACACGCTCAAGATTGATTTTGGGCCCGATACGCTCTCGCAAGCGCTCACGCAGGGTCTTCACCCCACAGACTGGACGGGAATTCTCTTTACCCACAGCCACGACGATCACCTCTCGCGAAAAGAGCTGCAATACGCGCTCTTCCCCTTCACAGAACATCATTTCGCTCCCTTCACGATCTACTGCAACTCGGTGGTAGCGGCGAAACTTCACCACACTTACGACGCGTGGCCCTTCGAAATCATCGAGATTGGCCTCGGCGATACCCTCGTCCACGACGGAATCGAAATCACCCCGATCGAGGCATTTCACAAGCTGGATGAGGTTTGCTTCAACTACATCCTCAACGATGGATCGGCGACATTCTTGTATGGGACGGACACGGGGGTATGGCGCGAAGACACTTGGGATGTCCTGCGCGGATTCCAGCTCGACGGCCTTCTCATTGAATGTACCAACGGCAAGATGCCCAGCCCGTATTTCGGGCACCTGAACTGTGAAGAGGTCTTGGCGGTCGTGGACAGGCTCCACACCGAAGGCATTTTGAAACCGGGCGCGCCCATTACCACCACCCATCATTCGGCGATGGGGGACATGACTCATAAAGAGTTGGAAGCGTTCTTTGCGCCACACGGGATCGACCCCGGATTTGATGGCATGATCCTCGAAATCTGAGCGGCTTATCCGCCCTGTGAGCCGTCTGTATTGCCGTCCAACGGAATGGTGGTCTGCGTGGCTAAGGATGGCCCACCCCTTTTTCCTAGCAGATTTACTCTCTAGAACCTCCGACTCTTTGCGCCGAAAATGGATTTTAGAATCCATGAATATGCGCTCAATTCAGAAGTGGTACGGTTTTGGCCTCCAAGAAGCCTACGACCGTGGGGTACGCGCTTACGAGGTCGATAACTTCACCGAAGCCATCGTCGCTTTTGGCGAGACCTTGGCCGTTTGTACCGACCCCGCCATGAAAAAGTTGG
>CAZBXR010000047.1:0-18868 GCA_964496145.1 uncultured Chthonomonas sp.
CGTTCCGGCCCAAAGCCGATTGTTATCGAGGAGCACTCCACTCTGGCGAGTCGGGTGGAACCGCCGGTCAGGATCGCGCGGATAGTCGAAAGTGATGTGGTCGCCCAAATCGGCGGCAAGTTCTTGAACCACGCCCTTTAGCGAGAAAAAGTCGGCTTGCGGGTTCGATTTTGAACCCCAGTAAGGGGCATCCAAAGATCCACAACTCCAGATGGCGAGTTCGGGGCTTTCATCGATCTGGAACTCTCCTCGCACGAACACGCGCCCGATCTCGAAGAGGTGGAGATCGCGCGCCCCATTTCGCTGAGCCGCGTCGGCGAGACAGGGAAGGAGGCTATCTCGGAGGAGCGCCATCTCGGGCGAGTGCGGATTTCTTGGCCCGACACGCCAGTCCTTCGTGAAATCCAGAGGATGCTCGGCGCGTAGACTATGGCTAAGAATCTGCGTAAAACCACAACGTAACATAGCCTGGCGAGCAGTGTCCATGAGGGCAGGGAGTCCGAAAACGCCACCGCGTTTTGTGGTCCCGCGGAGCGGGGTTTCAGGAATTCGGTCGTACCCGTGCACTCTCCCAATCTCCTCTACTAGGTCGTCTTCGCGAACCAGGTCGGTGCGCCAACTGGGGGTCTTCGCGGTGATCTTGTCACCTTCGACGGTCACATCCATGCCTAGTCGCGAGAGATAGCCTGCGGCCTGTTGGGTCGAGACCTCCATCCCGAGCAAGAGGCTGGCTCGTTCGGCCCTTACGGATACCATCGATTCGGGTTGGGGTGCCGCGCCTGCGGTCGTGACTCCGGGAAGAGATCCTTTGCCCGTGATCTCGGTGTAAAGCGCATTGAAGCGATTCAGGGCGCGGACGACTCCAGCCGGGTCCACAGATCGCTCAAATCGGTAGCTGGCTTCGGTACTCAGGTTGAGAGACTTCCGGGTTTTTCGCACCGAACGATTGTTGAAGTGGGCGCTCTCCAGCAACATCCGCTTCGTGTTCGAGGTCATCTCGGTGGCGAGCCCGCCCATCACTCCGGCGACGGCCACCGGTTTTTCCGCATCGCAGATCACCATGTGGAACGGCTCAAGTTTGTGCTCGTCTCCGTTGAGCGTCGTCAAAACTTCTCCGGGGCGTGCCTCGCGAACCACGATGGTCGAATCCTTCAGTGTGTCGAGGTCGAAAGCGTGGAGCGGTTGCCCCAATTCGAGCATGACGTAGTTTGTCAGGTCCACTACGATCCCGAGTGACCGGAGGCCGGCCTGCTCCATTCGGTCGCGCAACCATGCGGGCGAATCTCCCTGGGCCACATCTTCATACACCCGGGCGGCGTAGAGAGAGCAAGCGTCTGTCTCGATTCGCACCTGGATTCCCGCTACTGGAGTGTTGTCATCAGGAGCAGCGAGCCCGGCGGTGATGGAGGTGTACAGTTCGGTGGGGCGCGAAGCTTCGTCTTTCGCGAGAATCTCTCGCGCGAGGCCGAGGGCCGACAAGCCGTCGCCGCGATTGGCCATCACCTTGATATCGAGAACGGATTCACCGCCAACCTCATCGAGGCCCTCCAGTTCAAAACCGGCCATCGTAAGAAGATCGCCGATTTGTTCGGCGGTCAAAGAGGTCGTCACAAAGTCGCGAAGAAGTGAAACTGGCAGCTTCATACCAGACCTCATTATAGCCAGCGGTAGGGGCTTGCAACCGGAGCTAGGACTTTAATTCGGAGAATTCCCCATAACTTCGGCTACGATAGAGATATCTATCAGGAGTTTCAAGCCGTCTCATGTTTATCTATGCAATGCTTCCCGTTCTGCTCGCCCAACCTCCCATGGATTCACCCCGTATGAAGATGCAAGATTTGGCCTTCATGACCGGCACCTGGGAATGTGAGGTGTGGAACGGAGATTATGAAGAAACGTGGTTTTCGCCGAGTAAGGACACGATGCAAGGCATGTCCAGACTGCTCCAATCAGAGTTCACGAAAGTGATGGAGTTCGCCTGCATCGAGGAGCGAAACGGCCGATTGACCTACTATGTGATGATGGGGAAACCCTCGGCCGGTCAGAAGACACCGTCTGCCTTCGCTTGCAAACAAACCAAGCCAGGGTATGCGGAGTTTGAGCGAACGGGAGATAGTTTCCCGCAAAAGATCGTCTATGTCCGGGTCGACGAGGATCACATGACTGCAACGATTTCTGGGAAAGAGGCCGGCGTGGAGCAAAAGCCGGTTGAATTCAAGTTCAAGCGCTCGAAACGGTAAACTCATCTCATGGCTGGATTCTCCGTCCACACCGGACGCATCGCGGTGCTCCCCGAAGATCATATTGATACTGACCGAATCATCCCGGCTCGCTTTTTGAGCATGGTCACTAAGTCAGGTTACGGCGAACTGCTTTTTCATGATGTCAAGGGTCCCGATTTTCCCCTGGACCAGCCTGAAGCCAAGGGAGCGACCATTCTTGTTCCCGGACTGAACTTTGGTTGCGGATCGTCTCGCGAGCACGCGGTATGGGCGATCCAACAGGGCGGCTTTGTGGCGGTGGTTGCCAAAAAGACAGAAGATGCCCCGGGTTTCAGCGATATCTTTCGTCAGAACAGCGCCAACTGTGGGCTGTTGCTCATAGAGCTTGAGGCCGCAGACCACGATCAACTTTCGGCTCTTGGATCGGGAGCGGAAGTCACGGTCGACCTGCCAAATCAGACTGTGTTGGCGGGTGGAAAATCATTTTCTTTCGAAATCAACCCTGCCACCAAAGCCCAGATTCTCAAGGGCCTCGACCTTGTGGGCACTACCCTCGAATTCGATGCCAAGATAGCTGAATACGAAGCGGCGATGAACACGTACATTCCCGCAAGCGTGGCCTCGCGATGAAACACATGACCTCACTCCTCCTGCTTAGCTCCCTCTTCCTTTCCGGTTGCAACGGGTCGGAAGCAACCACAAATACCTCGGCTCCAGTCGACAAGCCTGCGGTAGAGGCCCCAGCTTCATCAGGTTCCTCGACGACCAGCACGTCGGGCAGCGAGACGTCTACTTCCACAGACCCCGCCAAGGACCCTGAGACTACATCGGGATCCACAAGCGCAGGCCCCCCGCAGATCAAGGGGAAAGTGGAGGAAGGACTCAAGTTTCGCGATAAGCGAACTATCCAGGCCCGATTCAATCAGCTGAACGAGCTGGATGTTGTCAAGCTCACACTGGCCGGAAAGCAATTCTATTGCTACGTTGCAGATACCAACGCCAAGAGAATGGAGGGGCTCATGCACGTGGAAGAGGAAGATCTCGCCAAAGATGAGGCGATGCTCTTCTTGTTCCCGACCCCCACCGAGCTTGCCTTCTGGATGCGGAACACCCGGATCGATCTTGATATCGCTTACCTAGATAAGAATCGAAAAGTGGTGAGCATGCACACCATGAAGGCGTATGACGAGACCCCTGTGCCAGCGGCGGGGCTCAGCCAGTACGCAATCGAGTTCCGCAAGGGCGTGCTGAAGGAGATCAAAGCGAAAAAAGGGGAAAAGGCGCTTTGGAATCCTGACCTCGAATCATCCGATTCAGAGCGCGGATGAAACCAGACCTCCGATCTACGCTCAAGGTTCGACGTCTGCCGGCTCGATTTGGAAAAGTCGGGTACGGCCTCATCGGGCTGGGCGTTCTTCTTTCGTACAGCAGCCTTCTCGTAGGTCGATCGCTCGCGGCATTCCTGCTGCTTTTTGGCGGGAGTTTTGTCTATCTCATCGGCGGATTTCTTTCCGTCGCGGCGTTTGACTACACGCGTGGGAGTCGCCCGATGTTGGTTCTGCGGGTGTCTCGAGTCGCCATAGCGCTTGCCGTCGTGTGGTTCTTCATGAAGAATTTTGGGGCCCCGGTTTAACACGAGTTAGAACCAGCGGTACAATCGAGCTTACAATGTCGAAATTCGTTCAACTCGGTAGCATTCACGAGCGACCCCGCGCGCCTCGTGCCGACGAATTGAGGCTTCTTTTTTCTGAGAAGGGTGTGGCCGAACTCGCCGCCCTTCAAACCCACTATCCCGACAAAAAGAGCTGCATTCTCCCTGGCCTGTGGATTGCCCAGCGAGAGTACGGCGGCTATCTTTCGGGTGAGGCCATTGCTGAAGTGGCCCATCGACTCGACCGAAGCTACGCCGAAGTCGAGGGGGTCGCAACGTTTTACTCGATGTACAACACGGCTCACGCGGTCGGGAAGCACATGATCGAGGTCTGTACGTGCCTGAGCTGCCACATGTGCGGCGCCTACCGTGTGGCCGACTACCTCAAGGAAAAGCTTGGGGTCGATTTTGGAGAGACCACTGCGGACGGAATGTTCACACTCCACGAAGTCGAGTGCCTCAACGCCTGTGATCGAGCTCCGCTGCTTCAAATCGGCAGTGAGTATCATGGCCCTGTCGATCATGCGTATGTAGATCGACTTCTTGACGATTTACGAAGCAGAGAACAAAATACCGTGACGCAATTGGCGGATGACATCGTCAATGTTCATTTGCGAAAAACGGAACGACCTGCTCAGTAAAGTTTTCCATACAGTGTCCATGGAGGGACGCCAAAAATGAAGAATGAATTCGCTTGGGATTTTTTAATGGATCAGCCAGCCCCGCAACAACCTGATATTCGCCCTAGTTCGGCGCACCAGTACAGCCAGTATTGGTTGCCGGTTCACGTGAGCGAAATGGCCGCAAAAAAGATGGCGGACCTTGAGGTGTTGCACTTTGCCTTTCGACGTGCCGTTCAGGCCGCGATTGCAAACATCCAGGAAGGGTATCGACTCAGGCCGCAAGAATTCGCCTCTCGGCGAGTCCACGTGGTGGAGTTTGTCCCCATGGAAGACGTTCCCGAAGGGATAAAGATGAGCTTCCATGTGAATGCGGACGGGATCTGGGTGGCAGACCTGTATACAAAGCTTCAACACTCGCTGTTCCACGTTGCACGAGAGTAGCCCCCCGAGATGGATTCCGACCGAACGAGTGACCTCCTCATCCGCCGAGCGACTGAGAACGAGGACTTCGCTCGGCTCACGGAAATCTTGCACCAAGCGTACGCATCCAATGCCGAGCGAGGGTTTCACTTTCTCGCGACTCATCAAGATGAGTCGGTGACCCGTGAGAGGCTCCTCTCCGGGATAGGCTTTGTTGCCTTCTTAAAAGATCAACTCGTCGGGACGGTGTGCGTGTATTACCCGGCCTCGTGCCACGGGACCTACAAACCCACGCATTCGTTTGCCAGCTTTGGCCAATTCGGGGTCGATCCCTCATGCAAGGGGCGGGGAATTGGACACGCCCTGTATCGTGTGGCGGAGGATTGGTGCCGCGAGCAAGGGATCGAAGAGCTTCTTCTCGATACCGCAGACGAGGCTCACCACCTCATCTCTATGTATCAGGCATGGGGCTTCGAGATCCGAGGCGCCGTCGATTACCGCCCGGTGGTCAACTACACCAGCGTGGTGATGGGCAAAATGCTTCTCTAAATCTCGCCCGCTGTGCGGTGCCGAAATGGAGTGCTGGGCAAGCCAATGTCTTCCGTCGAAGTGGACGATGTCACGCGCAAAATGCGTTGGAGGATGACCTTTACCGCGCCCGCTACCGGGAACGCCAACACCATTCCAACGATGCCGAAGATGGCGCCTCCGCTGAACACGACAAACATGCTCGTGAGGAGGCCGAGGCCCACCGAACCTCCCACCAATCTTGGATTGATGAGTTGGTCATAAATCGTGGAAGCTATCCAGAACACAACCGTGACCGCCACGGCGAAGGACCAAGGGTCCGCCATGGAGAACATGAAATTCCCTTTGACTCCAGCGAGGCCGGTGATGAGTAAAACTGAGACCGTGCTGATGAGAGACCCGAAGATGGGGATGAGATACAACGCACCCGCCAACAGGGCAAGCAGAATCGCGTACGGAACCCCCAAAACCCCCAACAAAATGGCGGACATGACGGTGTACACACAGATCGTGATGGTGACGCCCCGCAGGTAGCTCAGGAACACTTGCCCCACGTCGCGAACAAGCGAGATGGTTTCGGCTCGAATCGAGTTCGGGATGTAACCCGCCGTGTTGACTTTGATCCGCTCCCAATCGCTCAGCATGAGCCAAACGAAGAGGGGCGTGAAGAGAAACATGAAGAATTGCGAACCCGCGCTGGCCAGAATCGCCACGAAGTTGCTGAAGAAGCCTTGGACGTACTTTGCAATCCGCTCACGGTGGGGCTCTACGTATTGTTGAACGAGCGCCCGCCGGTTGGCAGGGATCCCAATCTTCTCAAGCGTTCCTTGGTACTGGGTGAGGAGTTGATCGACTGGGTTTGTATTCGCGGTGGCTCGTGCGCGCTCCACCGGGTTCCAACGCGTGAAAACGGTTTGGTCTTGACCAGAGGCTAGCTGGGTCGTCAGAGTCCGCAGACTCGAAGAAAATCCGGTGACCTGGGCGGAGACTCGGGGGGCGGCGTAGACCAATCCAACGCCGAGTGCGCCAAAAAAGAGGACAAAGACAATGAGGATCGAGGCGTTTTGCGAAAGCCCCTTGCGCCTTAGTTTTTGAATAGTCGGTTCTAAGAGAACCGTAATAAGAAATGCCACCAGGAACGGAAGAATGATCGATCTGGCAGCGTACATGAAGCTCAAGGTGGCGATAACAACCGCCACCCAGAGCATGATTTTCCACCAATTGAAGGTGGAATTTTGCATTTTAGGCCCCGAGCTCTTCGGGCTCGAGCTTGCTCACTCGCTTGGACTTTTGCTCATCAACCCACTCTTTCGTTCGGGCCTTCAGATCGCCAAACTTGTGTCCAATATCTTCTCGTACTTCTTCGCCCGGTTTCGGAGCAAAGAGCACACCGGCGGCAGCACCTACGATGGCGCCAAGCCCAAACCCGGCCAACAGATATACCAATGCATTCTTATCGCTTGAGTCATTCATAGTTGTATCACGTATCTCCAACACTATTTTACAGCTTGACAGGAAGTTTCGAGTTTGCGGCTTTCTTCTTCCGATTGTCGAGGGCTGCACGGGCGAATTGCACTCCCAAGTTCACCAGAGTAGGCGTAAGTCCGGCCTTTTTTGCTCCCAGCAACGTGGTTAGCATCGGCAACAAAGCCGATACATTTGCGGGGAGGGCAGGTCTATCTGCTTTCGCTTGGAGTTCTTGGAGGTGTTTTTCTTGACCAGAGAGTCTCCGGTCTAACGTCACGAGTTGTTTGTCCAGAGTGGCCAACTGCTTGCTCACCTGTTTCAACTGAAGCAAGGCCATGGCACCAACCACAACGGCGGTGAGGGCCAAAATCAGTGCGAGAGTTGCAAGAACAGCGGGCATATCAATGAACGTTCCTTCGTCTCTGTACTATACGCCAAATTCGGTTGGCGGGATCACAGTCCTACCGCAGAAAATGCGTGTTGAAGATCTTCGATCAGATCATCGGCATCTTCGATGCCCACGCTCAGGCGTAAAAGAGTCCCTGGGATCCCTCTTTCTACACGTTCGGTTTCCGTCATTCCGCCGTGAGACATGAGAGTGGGATAGCCAATGAGTGACTCCACTCCCCCGAGGCTCTCCGCCAGCATGAAAATTTTTGTAGACAGAGCCACTTTCTTCGCTTGTTCCACCGTTCCACGGACGACGATGGACATCATGCTCCCGAAAGCCCGCATTTGCTTTTTCGCGAGTTCATGGTCTGGGTGCGAAGGCAACCCTGGAAAGTGAACGACCTCGACGGCGGGGTGATTGTGGAGGAACTCAGCCACCCTGAGCGCATTTTGACAGTGCCGGTCAACCCGAACGCTCAGAGTTTTGAGCCCTCGCAGCGTGAGCCAACAATCGAATGGGCTTGGGTTCGCGCCCACGTTCATATTCCAAGTAAAGAGGTGCTCCTGCAGGGCCGCATCGTTGGTGATGACCGCGCCGCCGACAACATCGCTGTGCCCGTTGAGGTACTTCGTCGTCGAGTGAAGCACGAGGTCTACCCCGTAGTCGAGAGGGTTTTGCAGAGCGGGAGATGCAAATGTGTTGTCGCACACGCTGACCACTCCAAGCTCCTTCGAGATCCGAGCGATGTGATCGAGGTCGTTCACCCGCAAGGTGGGGTTCGTGGGGGTTTCAAAAATCAACATTCGGGCGTTTGGTTTCGCCACGTCACGAATCGATTCCGGTTTTTGGGCATCGAAGTAAGCGGTTTCCACCCCGTATTTGTGGAGCTCGGTCTGGGCCAGACGGTGGGTGCCGCCGTAGATATCGGTGGCCATCAAAAGCTGATCCCCGGGCTTTAGATAGGCAAAACAGGCACTCACTGCCGCCATACCGCTGGAAAAGGCGGTTGCGTGGGAGCCGTTTTCGAGAGAGGCCAATACCTGCTCTAAGAGCCGCCGGTTAGGGTTTTGGACACGCGTGTACTCCAGCGCGGGCGCGCCTTCCAGATCGTGCCAAGCAAAGTTGGTGGTCTGGTAAAGCGGATAGATAACAGAATTGTTTTCTCGTTCAGGCTCTTGGCCAACTCGAATAGGGCGGGTCGCAAATCGCATCCCCTCTATTGTTGCAGAAATGAGAATCCCTTCGGTTCTTTTGCAAAGGACATTCGGAAACCTCCGAAAAGAAGATTCATGCGGGATGCATGGAGGGTTCAGCGGCTAACAATCGTAGGCGCTAAGCCTTTTGCGCCCTTTTGCTTGCTCTCCAAAGATCGTCCCACTCCTTTGTGTCGAGTTCGCCGAGCGGTTTTGTGGCGTGGAGTTCCATGTGCTGGAAGCGGTCCGTAAAGCGGTCTACCATCGTTCGCAGAGCCTCTTCTGGCTCCACTCCCAGCCATCGAGCGATATTGACGACCGTGAAGAGGAGATCTCCGATTTCACTGGCAAGTTCTGCCTCGGACCCGCTTGCCATGGCCGCTTTCACCTCGGCAAGCTCTTCGTGGAGCTTGTCGATCACACCATCGAGGTCTTGCCACTCGAACCCAACTCTGGCCGCTCGCTTGCTCACCGTGTAGGCCCGAAGAAGCGCCGGAGTCGACCGGGCCACTCCTGCGAGCAAAGAGGTGGGCGCCTCCGTGGTCCCTTTCTCCAGTTGCTTGATCCGGTCCCAGTTGCGCAAGACTTCGTCGGCGTCGGCGACCTCGGTGGTCCCGAAAACGTGAGGGTGCCTCCGAACCAGTTTGTCGGCCGTACCGTGCGCCACATCTTCGATGCTAAACACCCCTTCTTTCCGCTTGATCTCGGCGTGCATCAGGGGCTGCAACAGGACGTCGCCAAGCTCTTCTTGGATAGCGGGGGTGTCGCCGCGATCAATCGCATCATAAAGCTCGTAGGCTTCCTCCAACAGATACTTCTTAAGAGTTTCGTGAGTTTGCTTGAGGTCCCACGGGCACCCTCCGGGGCCCATGAGGCGCTCCACGACGTATACAAGTCCGCGCAACCCGCCCGGGTGTTCCGTTTGGGCTGGCAAAACCAGAAAAGAGTCCTCTGTGTGGGGCTCGATCTCCTCGCCCGAGGTACTCACGCAGGACCGGGTTGACCGAATTCGGTCTGCCTCAGCCTGGTCCCCGGGCTCACGCATGATGAGAAGGGGAGTCCAGACATCATGCGCTGGAAGCTCTTTCAGCGTCGCCACGAGAAAAGGACCCTTGACACCGAGGGCGTCAAGGGTCCGACGAACAGTCGCGAAATCCATTACTTTGTGAAGAGAGAATCGGCCAGGGTGGGGTTCAGGTCGAGATTGGAGTATTTGAGCGAACCGGCAACCTTGCCCGCTGCGTTCATCACCTTGTATTCAGTGGGGAAGCTCACCCCACCCTCCGTCACGAATCCGCTGTAGATAAACGTTGCGAGGAGCCGCTTTTCTCCGTTTTGGCTGTACCACTCCCGCTTGGTGATCACTTTCTTGGCGGGGTCGATCCAGACACGGTGTCGGGTTTCGTCGCTCGTGAACTTTTTGTAGAACAAATCGAACACAACGTCCTTGGTCGTTCTGTCCTCGCGGACAAACTTTGCGTCGAAATAGTCATCGAGCAACGCCGGGGTCAACAGGCCAAAGTCAAAAACGGTCTGTCGCTTTCCGGGTTCCTTCGCAACATCATCGGTGATGCTGATGCCGGCTCGGGCCGCCCTCACGATCTTTTTCGTCCCGTTCATGATGAAAAGGAACGTGCTGTCGCCCACTTTGCCTTCGAGGCGTAGCTTGTGAGGCTCCTTGATCTTGACCACCATCGAATCGAATCGGTAGGACATGCCAAAGTCTTTGTTGATCTTCGCGAGTTCAGCCTGATTTGCCGAAACTTTCTTTGTCGTGAAAGACGCGCCCTTGAAGTTTGTGGGAACGTAAGAATCTATGTTCTTGGACGATTGCCCAAGCAAGAGTACGAAAGCGGTTGCGGATAGCATAATCGTGTGTGAGAAGGGTACCTAGGTAAAGTACGTTCGTTGATTCACGCTGTGTCACCGAGCCAGCGTAGAAAGTAAGAAATCATGCGCCAAACGCAGTGGGAATGGATTCAAAGTCGCCTGGAGGCCGTCAATCGACGGTTCTTGATGCGTCCATTGCGCAGCGAGGAGATCGTCGACGTCGCGATTCACCTCGTCCGGTCGCGCGGATTGGCCTATTTGGGCATGACCCTCGTCCCCTCCATGGGCTCATTTCTCACTCTATGGTTTATGGGCGGGTTCTTGGTGCCGCAACTCTTTCTCACGGAGGAGGGTTCTACGGTGCGCCAAGAGTTTTTCGAGGTTGCGACCACGCTGGGCCTCACGCTCTTTGTTGCGCTGCCTCTTTTGGCCACGCTTTTCTCGTTCATGTCCGGCGCGGTGACCGCCTATACCTGTGGGCACTTGGCGGCGAAGCCGATTTCCGAAGCGGAGGCCATACGCACAAGCGCAAGAAAACTTGGAGCCTTGGTATTCACCAAGCTCTACTCATTTGGGCCTACGGCAGTGATGTTCATCATCGTCCTCGGGCTCCTGTTTTGGTCGGCCGTCACTCCCGACAACAATACTGCCGTCTTGGCAACGATGGGCATTGCCACGCTCATGCTTCCGTTCTGCCTCATTCCCCTGGTCGTGTACGGAATCCGAGGCGCGGTCGTCCCTTCGGTCCTTGTCATGGAAAACCGAAAGGGGCCCGACGCGTATAAGCGGAGCAAGGCTCTCATGGCCCAGGCTCCGTTCCATGGAGCAGGGAGTGATGTCGTCACGACTCTCTCCATGAGTGTCTTTTTCATCGTGGTTTCGGTGGTGACGGGTCTTCTTGTCCTCATCGCGACTCTTGATCCCGGGTCGTATATCAAGGCCATCGTGTCCTCGCCCAAGCTCAATCACGTGCTGGGGTCCCTGGTCTATCTCGCCCCCGCATTTCTTGGGCTTTGGGTGTGCATGATCATCTGGAACGTCTCCATGGCCGTTGTCTACGTGGATCGCCGAATTCGATTGGAGGGCCTCGATATTGAGTTACTATCGCGCGAATTGGATGCTTCGTAATCTCTTCGCGGTCGGACTGTGGATGCTGGCGATCACCGTGTGGGCGAGCCCAGCGGAGTTTCGTAAGGCAGTGGTCTCGGCAAAGAATCCTCTGGCTGTCGAAGAAGCCTGGGAGAACGAAGAGGATCGAAATTTCATCCTCGCGCTCAACTCAGCCGTGGCTGATGTCACCCGTGGCAGCAAAGAAGAGTTTCCCGAAGGGAAAAAGAGGCTCCTCGCCGCGATCGACGCCTATACCGCCGTCCGGGCGCGGTTGCAGGGAGCCAAAGAGCCCACCCCTGAGAATCCAGCCTTTAAGAAGGAGTTGCAGAAGGTTCATCAAAGCACCACGGAGTCTGAAGAGGAAAAAAGCAGCAAAGAGTCAAATTGGCTGGCTCGCGCATTCGAGAAGATCAAGAAGGCCCCTGCTTCGAAACCTGAACCCAAAAATCCTGGGCTTGAACCCGGTGTCAACGTGAACTGGTTGAGCGGAGTCATCACGATCCTCTTGTACGCCGCCGTCGGTGCCGCGCTGGCCCTTGCGATTTGGGCCACACGAGGCATCTGGCAACGAGATAGAAAGGGCAAAGGGAAGGCGGGCGCTTTGCTCGATGAGGACGAGCCGAATCGGCGCGCCGACGAGTGGCTGGAACAGGCAGAGGCTCTCGCCGCCCAAGGCAAGTATCGAGAAGCCTGCCGAAGTCTGTATCTAGCGATGCTTGTGCGGTTGGATGAGGCCCGAATCATGAGGTTCGACCGATCCGAGACGAATTGGGAGCACCTCCATAGGCTTCAAGGCATTCCCACCCGCCCGGCGGGAGTGGAAATCGGGGCGGCGACCAAGAAAATTGACCTCGTTTGGTACGGACACCGGTGCGAAGGCCTGTCTGATGTGGACTGGTTCAAATCCGAGTACACACGAAACCTTCGCGCGATCGAAGGAAAGGGGACGTCATGAGGTCGGGTTTGCCTCGGTTCGTCTTTTGGCTCTTGGGCGTCCTCGCGTTCGGGGCGTTTGTTCTCCTGCTGGGTGAGCCGGAGAAGAACTCCTCTCCTACCGTGCTGAACAGAACGGGAGGCGGACTTTCGGCTTTTGCCGAGCTTCTCCGCAAGCAAGGCTACGATGTGAGTCACACCGCCCGTATTGAGAGCGACTGGAACTCGAATGACCTCGTGATCTGGGTTCGCGGCGAGGTTCAAGGAGAGCCCACCGCACCGCTTCTTGCAAAGTTTCGGCAAGGCCTCGATCGAGGGATTTCTCTTTGGCAGTTTTCGACGAGCACCCAGATGCCGACGCTTGACCAGTCGGTGAGTGCAGACGTGGAACTCCTCACCTCGGACAAACAATATACGGTCTCCTCGAACGGGGCGACCTCTGCAGTGGGGCCTGTGAAGCTTGTGGATGATATGTACGGGGATGGGTTGGCGTCGATTCAGGTCCAGAAGAAATCGACCATTGTCACCTGGAACCTCGGAGATCAGCTACGGAACGACTACATTGTCTTGCTGGACCAAGCTGAACTCGCGCTCGACGCCATCCGCTTGACGGCCCCGAGCGCCAAGAGAGTGATTTTCTACGAGGCGGATGCTCCAGGCGCACCCGCGACGAACTTCTGGGGACAACTGGCACCGTGGGGACCTTCGTTCTACTGGCAAGTTTTGCTCGTGGTCGCGGTTGGAGTCTTTGCCTTGGGGCGAAGGTTGGGACCTCCTGAAACCGAGGGCCTCCACGTTTCGGGCGGAAGAAAATTCGTTGATGCGTTTGCCGTTCTCATCCAGCGCTCAAAGTCGAGTCGCATCGCCATGACCGTCATCGAAAACGTGGTGGAGAAGCGCCTTCTGCGTGCATTCGGTGTGCCCGCTCACACCCCGGTTTCAGAAGTACGGGACCGGCTGACCCAAGATGAAAGGGCCGTATTGCAACGGCTGAACGCAGGAACAAGCGGTGAATCTCTCACCGACCAAGAGGCTTTCTACAGGGCGAAAGCCGCCCTCGAACTCGTGGAGTCCATCGAGTCGAGGGCAAAAGCGCGGCGCTGAAACGGTCGGTTAGTTCGACAGTCCGTTCCAGAACTTGTTGACTTCGGTCTCGGTGGTTCCGGGAGCCTTCAGTGAGTTGATGGCGACAAACGCGACGTGCCCGTCGAGGTAGTTCACGAGCACCTTCTTCGGATCAAATCGGCCCCAGAGTTGCCCTTGAGACCGGGCATCGGGCATGGTTCCAGCCCAACCCGTGTATGTCGTTCCTGCCACGGCAAATGGGGGTTCGATTCGGGCATATCCGATTGGATTGGTCACGCCACGTTGGTCCTTCATGGTGGCTTCTGCGAAACTAATCGTGGAGCCGGGAGATTCGAGACTCGTCGCCGAAACTCCGGAGTACACCACGGCCGGCCGGCTGAAGAAAACGGTCGTCCCGACGGGTGTGTTGAGATACCGATAGTTCATGCCGAAGCTTGGCGTTGAACCAAAAAGATAGTAGTACCAAGCGCCCGTTTTGTCAAAACGCCCCTTGCCATCTGGGCCAGTGAGAACGGAATCTACGGCGCTGTCGTTTGCGCACCGGAAAAGCTCAACGCTCTTGGTGTATGGCTGAAGAAGCAGAGAGTAGTACAGCTGGCCTTGGCTGCTTGGGTATTGCGTATTCGCAGCATCAAAAGAGTAAAGCGGAACCGTGACATCATCATTGTCACCCATGTACATCGAGGCACCCAAACCGATTTGCTTGAGGTTGCTGAGGCTCGTTGTCTTCTTCGCGGCGACCTTGGCTTGGGCGAAAACAGGGAAAAGGATCGCGGCAAGGATGGCAATGATCGCAATGACGACTAACAACTCAATGAGGGTGAATGCTCGATTCCGCATTCCCTCAGTATTTGCCTATCGTGTCGAAGTCCGCATGACTCTTGTGACGATTCCGTGACCGAGCCACCCTTCAAGGCGGTTTTCGACCTTGAGGTCACGCCATCATCAAAATAGACAAGTAAAAAAGTCACATCCCGACGCCGGTGTAATGCTTGATCCCTTTCTTCCAGGCGATTCGGAAGGCAATATAGAAGACCACCACCCAAAAGACCTGATTCCGGATCAGTTCCAGGGCCATGGGCCCTTGAATTCGCCCCACGAGAATCTCGGTGGGCACTCCGCTAATGTAGAAAAACGGCAAGTAGTAGTTGGCCTCTTGAACCCAAGCCGGGAACATCGCGACCGGGAACATGTAGCCGCTCAAAAACAGCATGGGGAAGTAGTAAAGCTCGAAGAGGCCGGTGGCATCTTGCATCACGAGAGCGATCATCCCGAACGCCATGACGAGGCAGATACTTACCCCGTGTCCGAGCGCCAGTGAGGCCCAGAATTCCCACGTTGCTTGAACCTGGGTGAAATCAAACCGGTCTCGGAAGAGCACCATGTAGGCAAGGGCGATCGGAATGACAAATCCAACGCGCATGGTCCGCCATGTCAGATTGCGAAAGAAGGTGTAGCGAAAATAGCTAATCGGGCGCATGATTTGCGCCGAAAACTGCCCCTCTTTCACCTCGTAGGCGATCTCCCACATGAAGTGGCTCGTGGTGAAACTGGCGACCAAAAACATCGCCATGTAGTAGAGGAAGAACTGACTGGGTTCGAATCCCCGGATCGACCCGGTTCCTGACCCCATGGCCGCGCTCGCCATCACCATGGGCATGGCGAACATCGTTACCGCGTCGGTAATCACCCAGATCACCCACGTGACTGGGTACGCAAAGCACTCCTTAAAGTAGATGCGAAAGACCGCGAGCGATTGGCGGATTGCATGAGCCATGAGACGATCATTTTGGACCCGTGAACCTCATAATGTCAAAGAGGATCATGGTGGCAAACATGACGGCGACGAGCATCATTCCTACCGTGGATAGAGATCTCTGCACCTGAATCGTGGCTCGCTTTCGGCGCACCATTTCTACCAGCGTCACCAAAATTTGTCCGCCATCGAGAGGGAAGATCGGAAGGAGATTCATGACGCCAAGAGAAACGCTCAGAAGCCCGGCAAGAGTCAGAATGCCCTTCGAGTTATCCTTCTGAACCTCGTGAACCACACTCACCGTAGTGGCAACGCCCCCGAGGTTGTCTTTCGCGATGGAAGGGTTGCGCACGATGCTGACAAGGCCTTGAACGAGCCCCACGGGAGCCATCACGGCGTTGCCCAGAGCGGCTGAGAACGAGGGATATTCGACCGAGGGGGCCGCCCCCACTTGACCGACGTATTTTTTCGTTTCGGCAAAAGTGCCATCGGCTTTGAGTGGGAACACCATTTGTTCAGAGCGCTTCGGAGTGATCGTGAGTTCCAGTCGTTGTCCGCCTCGCTCCACCACGAAGGGAAGCGGCTTGCCCGGGTGCGGCTGCACGTTTCGGAGCATGTCTTGCCACTCCTTAATCTCGTTGCCCGCGATCGAGATTACTTTGTCGCCAGATTTCAATCCCGCCGCTGCGGCAGGGGTCCCCGGCATGATTTCGCCGAGAATAGCCTTCTCCGAGGCTAAGCCAGTCACCATCACGCCTCCGGTGAGACACAAAATGCCGAACACGATGCTGAAGAGGGGGCCCGCAAAGAGAACCCAAAAACGCGCCATCGGCGACTTGCTAAAGAAACCGCCTTCGACGTTGGCCTCGGAGCCGTCTTCCTTCATCTCCATGCCCGCGATGCGGGCAAATCCGCCTAAAGGAAGCGCAAGTAAGGAGTACTCCGTGCCCTTCTTATCGTGGGTGGTAATCACGGGTCGATACCGAACGGGGACCTTTTCCCCTCGGACCGTGATCTCTCCGTGACCCATTTCACTGGCTTCTTCATCACGCAGAAGAAGCGGGTTGTAGTACAGGATGATCATCCCGATGAAGCTGGCGTAACACAGGATTCCAAGCACCGTCGCGGGCGTGATGTTTTGCCCTTTGGTCGCGAAGAAAAGAAGCGCCAACCCGGCAATCCAGGCTTTCAAAAGAAGGAGATAGGCTGCGTTGGGGCGAAGGTGATACAGGGCTTGGTATCGACTTGCCGTCCACACGGGGCCAACAATGGCCAGACAGAACAACCCGATCGTATAGGGGATCTCCTGCCCGTTTGCGGCCGCGACGAATGTGACAATGCTCGAAATGATGAACAGGAGCGCCAATTGCCATGCCGGGGCCAGGGGTTTCTCCAGGTGCGCGTCCAGGTTCGTTTTCCGAATGCCTCCCATCATGACAGCGAAGGACTCCACCTTCATGCCAAACCACCGGGCGAACAAAAAGTGGCCTAGCTCGTGAACCGCCACCAAGATGGTGAGGACAACCATGAAGGTGACCCCGGTCTGTAGGTAGCTAAGGAGGAGAGTGATTGACTTGTCCATAGGTTAGATCGGCGCGGGAACGCCCAAAAGGTTGGCGGTTGTTTGTCGAGCCCACTGATCCAGCTCAAGGATTGCCTCAAGCGTCGGGGTCACAGGCGTATGTCTCGACATCACCTCTTCTACGACGTCTGCGATCTGAAGAAATCCGCATTCGTCTCTCAAAAAGGCATTTGCCGCGTGTTCATTGGCTGCATTCAGTACACAAGGCATCGTGCCTCCGGCCTGCACGGATTCTCTCGCGAGCCGTAGGCTCTTGAATGTTTCGATGTCAGGAGGCTCGAAGGTAAGCGACGGCGTATCCCAAAGTTCCCACGGTTTGAAGGAGTTCGGGACCCTCTCGGGATAGAGAAGTGCGTATTGGATGGGGAGTTTCATGCTGGGCCAACCCATCTGGGCGAGCACGCTGCCATCCTTGGTCTTGACCGCGCTGTGAATGATGCTTTGGGGGTGTACCACGACCTTGACTTGATCGATGCTGAGTCCGAAAAGCCACTTGGCTTCGATCACTTCGAGCCCCTTATTCATGAGCGTGGCGCTGTCCACGGTGATTTTGCCCCCCATGTTCCATGTCGGGTGGGCGAGGGCCTCGCGAGGCGAGATTTTCTCTAGATGGGCTCTTGTTTGGCCGCGGAACGGTCCGCCGCTCGCGGTGAGCGTGATGCTCTCAATTCCGCCGTCTGGAATCCCTTGCACACATTGAAAAACCGCCGAATGCTCGCTGTCGATCGGGGTCATGAGTACTCCATGTTCCTTGCACAGCGGCATCACGATCTCGCCCGCCGCCACCAAAACTTCTTTGCTTGCGAGAGCCACCTGTTTTCCGGCCTTGATCGCCTCGAGAGTGGGAAGGAGGCCCACCACACCGGCGACGCTCACTACAACGATGTCCACATCGGGTCTCGTGACCTGCGCAAGAATGCTCTCAATGCCTCCGGGGACACCATGGTGGGCCGCGGCTTTTTCATCGAAGAGAGCCAGATCGGTCACGCCGAACTCTGCCGCTTGAGCGAGCATCGCATCGCCGCTCGTGGAGGCCGCAAGGGCCACCACCTGAAGACGGTGTGGATGGTCACGTATGACATCGAGGGTCTGGGTGCCAATACTGCCGGTGCTGCCAAGGAGCGCAATTCGCTTCACGGCTCCCATTGTACTAGCCTAGACTGCTACACTTAGGGATCGATGTCTGCCGATCCTCGTGAGAGTCTGTTTACCTTGCCCGATGCAGAAGCCGAGGTTCTCGGTAGTCAGTTTGGAACGCCACTTTACGTGGTGGACCAAGAGACCCTCCTCAATCGGCTGCGATGGACCCGCGCCGCGATTGATTCGGCCCATTCGAAATGGGCACTCACCTACGCGAGTAAGGCCAATTCTAGCTTGGCGCTGCTGGAGCTGATTCACGGCGAAGGCTACACCATTGACTGCGCCAGTGAGGGGGAACTGCGGGCCGCAATGCTCGCCGGAGTCCCCGCAGAGAGTTGCAATTTTCACGGAAACAATAAGACCATCCCGTCGCTCGAGTTTGCGATAGAAAAGGGTGTCCGCCACATCATTGTCGATAACCAGGAAGAACTGGAATGGTTGGCGACAGTCAAGCGCCCTCAGGTGCATCTCTTGCTTCGGATCGCTCCGGCAGTCAAGCCCGATACGCATTCCGCGATCTCGACGGGGCACAAAGAAACAAAGTTTGGATTTTCGTTGGAGAAGGCTTTGGAGGCGCTGGAATATTGCCTCAAGAACGATCTCCAAGTCACAGGATTTCACTCCCACGTCGGTTCGCAACTCCTGAACCCGACCTCTCAGATCGAAGGGGGTGTCGCGATTTCTAGGCTGGCGGCAGAGGCGAAAAAACGCCTGAGCTTTGAGACAAAAGTCATCAACGTCGGCGGGGGACGAGGCATTCAGTACGTAGAAGGACAGGTGGTGCTGCCCCTCGAAGAATATTTCTTGGCAATCGAGACCGCGATTCGGCCGGTGCTCGACGAAGTGGGGCTGGACCCGATCATCGAGCATGAACCCGGGCGATCTATCATCGGCCCCGCGGCAACACTGAGAAGGTGGCCTGCAACTGGGCGTCTC
>CAZBXR010000048.1:0-18388 GCA_964496145.1 uncultured Chthonomonas sp.
GTGATAAAAGGCGTCCGCCTCGGTGGGGGCCTCAATCACAGGGACGCCAAACGGCCCCCTTGTGATCGTTCCGGTACCAGAAAGGAGGAGTGCAGCGAGAGCGATGGGTGTCATGGGTTTTTAACTTTCTTTCCGAGGGCGAGAGCCAAAACCTGTTCCCCTCGTTCGACGAAATGTGCCTTCAGAGCCTTTCGGATATTCTCCGGCACTTCTTCAAAATAGTCCTTCTTGTTTGCCTCAGGCAGGATCACGGTCCGAACACCAGCCCGGTGCGCAGCCAGAATCTTCTCTTTAATCCCACCGACCGGAAGGACTTGTCCCGTCAACGTAAGCTCGCCCGTCATGGCGAGTTTAGGGACCGGAAGCCGGTTTGTCACCAAAGAGGTAAGCGCCGCAAGCATCGTCACACCGGCGCTCGGGCCATCTTTAGGCACCGAACCCGCCGGAACGTGGACGTGGAAATCAGACTTCTCGAAGAAATCGGCGGACGCCCCTAACTCTTCGGCATGGGACCGCACGTAGCTCATCGCGGCTTGCACAGACTCTTTCATCACATCGCCGAGTTGTCCCGTGACATTCAATCCCTTCGATCCCGGCATCTTCGTTGTCTCGATGAACAAGACATCGCCACCCACCGGCGTCCACGCGAGACCGATGGCCATTCCGGGCCGGAGTTCTCGCTCATCAATCTGATCATGGAGATACCTTGGGGCTCCCAGCGCCTCTTCGACAAACGCAGGTTTGACCACCATCTTGGCGCGCCGCCCCTCGGCGAACTTCAGGGTCGCCTTTCGAATCACCGAAGCGATTTCTCGCTCGAGATTTCGCACACCTGCCTCTCGTGTGTAGCTGTGGATGAGGTGCTGAACCGCGCTATCCTCCCATTCGATCTTTGCGGAAGTGAGACCGTGTTCTCCAATCTGCTTGGGGATGAGGTGGCGCTTGGCAATCTCCAGCTTTTCCTCTTCGGTGTAACCGCCCAGTTCAATGATCTCCATACGGTCCCGCAAGGCGGGAGGAATCGTATCCAGCCGGTTACAGGTCGTGACAAAGAAGACTTTGCCAAGGTCAAAGGGGCAATCCAGGTAGTGGTCGCGGAATGTATCGTTCTGCTCTGGATCGAGAACCTCTAAGAGGGCAGAACTCGGGTCGCCCCGAAAATCGCTTCCCAGCTTGTCGATTTCATCCAGCACGAAGACCGGGTTGTTCGATTCCGCTCGTCGAATCCCACGGATGATCTGCCCGGGGAGCGCCCCGATGTAGGTTCGGCGGTGCCCACGAATCTCGGCTTCGTCTCGCATTCCACCGAGTGACACTCGTAAGAATTTTCGCCCCACCGCGTTCGCGATGCTTCGTCCGAGGGAGGTTTTTCCGACTCCCGGAGGGCCGTAGAAGCAGAGGATGGGTTGCCGAACGGCATCGGTTCCCTTCACCTTGCGCACGGCAAGAAACTCGATAATCCTGTCCTTGATCTTCTCCAATCCGTAGTGGTCGGCGTCAAGAACACTTCTGGCGTGCGCGAGTTCAAGGTTATCTTCGGTCGAGACTTGCCACGGCAGGCTTGCCATGGTCTCCACGTATGTCCGGGCGACCGTGTACTCCGGCGAGCCGGGGCTCATTCTCCTCAGGCGATCGTATTCGCGATTCACCTCAACCAAGGCTTCTGCCGACATGCCTGAAGCGTCGATCTTTTGGCGAAGCTCTTCGACTTCCTCGGTCCGCTCATCGGACTCGCCGAGCTCGCGCTGGATCGCCCGGAGTTGCTCTCGCAGATAGTAGTCGCGCTGCGACTTGCTCAATTCCGCGCTCACTTCATTGCTCACCTTCGAGGTGAGCTCAAGCACGCGAATCTCTCTTCCCAAAATCTCCAACAGCGTTCTCAGGCGCGGTCCCAGTTCAGCAGTTTCGAGCACCCGCTGCTTATCGGAAACACTAAAGTTGAGATGCGCCGCCACGAGGTCGCCCATCACATTCAGCTCTTCCACCGCAGAAGTCAGCGAGCGAAGCTCATCGGGCAGATTGGGCGAGAGACGTACCGCTTGCTCAAAAAGGGTTGAAATACTTCTTCGCAGCGCATCCGCCTCCTCGCTGGAGATTACCGAGAGGTCTTCCTCGTCCATCACCTGAATCTTCGCCTTCAAATAAGGCTCTGTCTGGATGGCTTCAACAATGCGAAAACGGGCCACACCCTGGACAATGAGCCGTACGGTGTCGGGAAGCTTCACGAGAGTGCGGATGATGACCGCGCACCCTACGCTGTAAATATCTGGAAACTCGGGCTGGTCCGTACTGGGCGTGCGCTGTGCGACCACGCCAATGATCCGCGATTCGCTCACGTTATCATCCAGCAACTGGATGCTTGATTCGCGCGAGACGCTGAGAGGGGCCACCAGCATCGGAAAGATGACGGAATCTCGAAGCGGCAAGATACTCAGCTCTTCCGGAATGATTGGACGAATACTGGCGTCATCGTCATCGAGGACCACGTTGGGCAAACCATCAAGCGTTTCCAAGAGGTCCATCTCTTGTTCTAAATCATCTTCTACGCGGGGCTCAAATTTATCCATGCAAGGGACTCTGCATTAGTGTACGTCGAAAGTGGGCAAAAGCGTCAGAGTTTGGGACGCTGAATAGGTCGACTTTCGTCATCTCACGATTCGTATGGTGCGCTCCACGAGGACAATCGTTTGACCGGGAGGGCTCTTGGGGATCGTCAGATACAAAATGCCGTTTTCGAAGTGCGCGGCGATCGAGGGATAGTCCAAGTCGATCTGAGGCAAGATCACTTCCCGCTCGAAGGCCCCGAAGAAAATCTCGAGTTGATGGGCCCGATTCCTCCCTAAAGTCGCCCCAGGGTCTCGGCGACGGCCCCGAATAAGGAGTCTCGGAGGCTCAGCGGCAACAAGAACTTTGATATCGGAAACCGACACTCCCGCGATCTCGGCGCGGACCAAAACCTCAACATCAGATTCTAAGACATCGACTCGGGGCTCCCACGAAAACCCGCGAGTGAAACCCTTGGACTGGGCTCCCATCTCTTCACTCAAGCGCTGAAGTTCAGCACCGACTTTCCAAAGCCATTGATCGCGGTTCTTGGTACTCATCGTGGTCGATGGCCCAGTGTACGACAAATCACACAAGAAGTCTGCGAAAAGGTCTACACAACCCAAAGAACACCCTGAAAAAGAAAAGGGGCCTGTCAGTGTTGACAAGCCCTAGCAAATTTGGAGCGGGAGACGAGATTCGAACCCGCGACCCTCTCGTTGGCAACGAGATGCTCTACCACTGAGCTACTCCCGCGGTCGCTGACCATATTTGTACCTCAATCAGACAGATCTTGCAAGGGGTGGTAAGAACATGGCCGTTCCTGCCAATATGTTTGTAAGGATGGATCTCGCCACATTACAATCGGAGTTAGAGCGTCTAGCTCTCGAATCGGGAACCATCGCGAGAGCCACCCGATCCGAATTACACCGAGACCTGAAGGCAGACGGAAGCCTTGTCACCGCCGCAGATAAGCGAATTGAGCTGATGCTCTCGGATGAGCTGAATCGGCTCATGCCCGACGTATCGTTCTGGGGAGAAGAGGGTGGTTTCCAAGAGCGCGGCACCGAGGGAGTCTGGCTCATCGACCCGATCGACGGAACTTCGAACTACGCATTTGGCTCGCCTCTTTGGGGAATCAGTATCGCCCTTGTTCAAGGCGGCGAGATTGTCGCGGGCGCGATCCACTTGCCCGATCTCCAAGAGTTGTATTCCTTTCATCACCAGGGTCCCGCGATTCGAAATGGGATGCCCTTGTTACCGATTCGCCCCGGCCCCATCGAGCCTTGGGAACTCGTGAGCTACTCCGATCTCACATTGCTTGAGTTCGGAAAGCAACTCCCCGGCAAGATGCGCTACTGCGGAGCTTTTGTGGTCGAGGCTGCTTACGTGTTCCGGCAATGTTTCCGAGGCTTGATCAGCCACAAGGCGAATTTATACGACGCGGCCGCGAGTATCGGCATCGCCAAGGCGCTTGGGGCAGAAATTCGGTATCTCGATGGCGACCCATTCTATGTCGATCCGCTCATCGAAGCGCGTCGGATTCCAAAGCCATTCGTGATCTTCCCCGCTGGCGAAGGAACGATCCTTCCTTAGTCAGAGGTGTCGCCTTTGAGTTTCCTCAGCCGGCGCCCGATCTCGGCAAGGGCATCGTCATCGCCAGGAATCATCTCTTTTCGGCTCGCCGCGAGTTCGCGCTTCTGCAGTCGCTTTTCTAGATCCTCGATCGCCCCCGCAAGAATATCATCCCCGAGGGGCTCTTCTTCCCCGTTTAAGAAATCTGCAAACTGGAAGCGCAACGACTCTGGTTCCATGGCCGAGAGCCACTCCGGAGCCTCTCCGGTTGGAGGATTGTCGGGAAAGGCGTCCCGAATCATTTGGGCATACAGAAACGCCGCTTCAGAAACAAACAGCGAAAGGTTCGAGATCGCCTGCCAGGCAGGCCGACGATACTGAGGATCCCCAAAGGCGCGCAAGATCACCCGCTCTGGCCCCGAGATATCGAACCGAGTGTAGCGGGGTCTGCCCTGCCGACGGGAGTCCTGTCCCCGGTTTTGCCGCAATTGCGCCATTTGGTGCTCTCGAATCTGTCGCAACAGGGCTTGCTTCGCTGCGGCCGGGTCGCGGATTCCCGGATACATCGGGGCAAGTTCCATCGAGACTCGCTCTTGATCAAGAGGGGTGGCCTTGGCCAACAGAGGAACAAGCGCTTCCCAAAAAGCGCGCTTCGCGGGTTCAAGTTCACTGCGTAGCCTCGCGACTCGATAATCCAGCGGGGTCAATCCGCCCTCGGCGGCCCGAATGACGGCGGGAGGTCCGACGGTCTGCAACAGGGTGTCGGGGTCGTGGCCTTGTTCGAGAAGAACCACGTCCACCTCGAGACCCTCGGCCTCGAGCATCTCGGCGCCTCGCTCGGCGGCTTTCTGACCGGCAGAGTCTCCGTCGTACAAGATGGTCACCCTTTTCGCCCAGCGCCGCATGAGCTTTGCGTGCTCCTCGCTGAGGGCGGTCCCCAAAGAGGCAACCGCCAGAGGAAGCCCGGCTCGGTGGCAAGCAATGACATCGAGGTAGCCCTCGGTCAAGATTGTTCGGTCAGCCTTCGCGATGTGATCTTTGGCCCGGTCCATCCCGTACAACACCCGGCGCTTGGAGTAGAGCGGAGTGTCTGAGGAGTTGATGTACTTCGGTTGGCCATCGCCGATGATTCGCCCACCAAATGCGACGAGTTGGCCGCGCTCATTGCGAATCGGAAACATCAATCGGTTCTTGAACTTGGAGCCATAGCCCCGGGAATCATCGCCATCGACAACGAAAAGCTCTTTGCCATCGGCGAGTGTAAAGCCCTTCTCCTTAAGAAATCTTGGCAGGGCGGTGTCATCGAGCGGGGCGTACCCCAGTTCCCACGTGAGTTGGGTGGGTTCATCGATGCCGCGCCGAAGGCAATATTCCATCGCGGCTGAATTCTTGCGGAGCTGGCTGACAAAAAACTCCAAAGCCGCATCCATGAGGCCCTGGTAGGTGCCCCGCTTGCTCGCCTCGCCCGAGGGACGGTCGGAGAGTTCGACTCCCGCAACCTTCGCGAGGATAGAGAGGGCTTCTCGAAATTCGACCTTCTGAGTCTCCATGACCCAGGTGAAGATGTCGCCACGGGCCCCGCAGCTCCAACATTTGTACGTTCCCGTACCCTCAGAAACAGTCATGGACGGGTTTTTGTCGTCGTGAAACGGACAAAGTCCCGTCCAATTCTTCCCTCTCTTCTGCAAACGTACCGTTTGCTGAACAAGGTCAATGATGCTGACCCTTGAGCGTATGATATCTCGCTCGTCGGACAAGGGTCAGCCTCCTTTGTGCTTACTTCTTACCAGCCGCAACCACGATGCCTGTGACTTGGTGCTTGCCTTCTGGCTTCAGCTTTTGAAGTCGGAAGGCAACGCGGCTTGTGTTCAGGAATCGTACGACGATGTTCTCACCCGAGATCTCGTAGCCATCTGGATTCAGATATCGCTTCATGACGCGAGCAAAGTCGTCACCGAAGCCTGTGCCTCGCTTGGTGTAAACCCGCGAGTCCTTCAGGCCGATCGCTTCGATTTGAATGACCTTGTTGAACTTATCAAGGACAAAGCCGTATCGCGACGAGGGGAATTTGTAAATCCAGCGAACGAACTGGGCTGTTTCGGTCGTGCCGCTTCCGCCAGCACCACCGTCGCCTGCTTCACCGCCGCCAGCTCCGCCACGTCCGCCACGGGATGGGCCACCGCCGCCGCCGGCTGGTTGACCGCCGCCATCGTCTTCAGGACCGAATTGGTTCAGCGTTTCATTGCCGAATGGATCACCCAACATATCGCCAGGTTGAATTCGATCGGTTCGGGCTTGCTGGGCTTGGTTGCCACCGCCGCCACCGCCGCCGCCACCATTTCCGCCGCCGCCACCACCGCCGCCGGATTCGCCACCCGTCCCAACACTCAGGGCCGAGATAATGTCTGGCGAGCCGAACTTCGCGATGACTTTGGCACCGCTATCGTAAAGGGCGATACCAACCAAAGAGTTTTCGATGCCAGCCGCCTTGCTAGCACGAGCTTTTCGCTGGGCAGATGATTCTCCGGCCCCCGAGCTCTTTGATGTCGAGTAGTTCACTCCGCCGTCCGCGAGGACGTAGGGGGCGAGCAGACTCATGGTCAATGTCAGTGCAACAAATTTGTTCTTCAAATTGCGTAGGCCTCCGACTCTTGGTCGTTGTGGGTCAATTTACCTTTTCCATAGACGCTTTGGGAGGGGTCTTTCGTTACTCTGTTCACTTTTTTTTTGAATCTTCTTTGGAAGCCCCCCTCAATGGAAGATTTTTCGCATCCCCCTCACACCTCTCGCCGGGTATACGTAGAGATTGATTGGGCGCAGAAAAAAATGCCTGTGCTCCGAGACGAACATGGCAAACATTAGCGTTACTGAATCTGATTTTAAGAGTCAAGTCCTTGATTCTCCCGTCCCTGTCCTTGTCGACTTCTGGGCCCCATGGTGCGGTCCATGCAAGCAAATCGGCCCATTTATCGAGGAGCTTTCCTCGGAATACGAAGGAAAGGCAAAAGTTTTGAAGCTCAACGTCGATGAAGCAGGCGAAATCGCCCAAAAGTACGACGTGATGAGCATTCCCGCCCTCCTCGTGTTCAAGGGCGGAGAGGTCGTGGACCAGATGGTCGGCGCCGGACCCAAGACGGTCATCGCGGCTCTTATCGACCGAAATCTGTAAGTCTCCAGCAGACAAGAGTAAAAGGGTGGGGTCCTAGTAAGGCCCCATCCTTTTTTTTGGGCTTGGGGTTACACTACCGATCATATGAGCGAGCCTGCCGATTCGCCCAAGATTTTCAAACCTACATCGACCGCCGCCGGCGGCAAAATCATGATCGCTTCCCAGATGCTGAGCCGAGTTCTCGGCATCATCCGCGAACTCATCATGAACTGGAAGTTTGGGCAGAATGCGTTCACCGACGCCTATCGCATCGCGTTTCAGATTCCAGACTTACTCTTTTTCCTCGTCGCTGGCGGAGCCCTGAGCAGCGCATTCATCCCTGTCTTCAGCGAATACCTTCACACAGATCGCGAGGAAGAAGCCTGGAAAGTTTTTAGCTCTGTGGTGACGATCATGAGCGTGATCGTCCTGAGCTTCATCATTCTCGCGTACGTGTTTGCGGTGCCACTCGCGCAGATGCTGGCTCCGGGCAAACAAGAGGACCTCATTCCGCTCATCGCCCACATGTCGCGGATCCTTCTCCCCGCCCAGTTCGCATTCTTCGTGGGAGGATTGCTCATGGGGACCCTCTATGCGCGAAGCGTGATGGCGGTACCTGGATTGAGCCCCAACATCTATAACATGGGCATCATCTTTGGGGCCCTTGTTCTCAGTTCCTTCTTCTTCCCCGGCGTCATAGGCATGACCTGGGGGGCGTTGATTGGCGCGATCCTAGGAAGCTTCGTCGTTCCGCTTTTCGCCGTGAGAAAGTTCGGCGCGAAGTTTAGAATCTCGTTTGATACGAAGCATCCTGGAGTTCGGAAGGTGTTCCGGCTCATGGCCCCTGTCGTTTTTGGACTCTCGCTCCCCAGCGTGTTCCCCATGATCATGCAGTACTTCGCCACGTACTACGCCGAGGGGACAAACTCCGCTTACGCAAACGCGAACCAAATGATGCAGGCGCCCCTCGGAGTCTTTGGACAAGCTCTCGCTCTCGCCGCCTTCCCCGCCCTTTCCAAGTACTTTGCGCAAAACGATTGGGATCGGTTCCAAGACCAACTGATGAAGACCATCCGGCAGGTCCTCTATTTCTCCGTTCCCGTCGCGTTGCTCATGATCGTGGGGGCACAACCCATCATCGAAGTCCTTTTCCAAAGCGGCAAATTTCGCGCGGAAGATACCGAGCGCACTGCCGCCTGTCTCACCATGTTTGCGGTAGGCATCCCGGCCTGGTGTCTTCAACCGGTTCTCATGCGGGCATTCTTCTCCGTACAAAAGACCCTCACCCCTGTGATCATCGGCACCATTACAACGGTGGTGTTCCTCGGGGTATGCGCCGCGATCCGGTCCATGGGCCTTCCCTACACCTTCCTCCCTCTCGCGGGATCGATCGTGGCGTACGGATTCGTAGGGGCACTCCTTGTCGCCACGAACAAGATCGGCCAGGGGATCGACTTTGGCGCGATCTTCAGCTGTTTGCTGAAAGCTACAGTCGCCTCGCTGCTCCCAGCAGGGCTGTTCTGGGGAATCAGCCAGGTCGGAATGGGCCACCCTCACGTCGGGATGAAGGTCCTCCTCCTCGCCGCTTTACTGATCCTCACGTGTATCTACGGTTGGCTTTACTACTTCACAACGGTAAAACTCGGCATGCCCGAGGCCGCGTACGTTCGCCGGGCGACACAGAAGAAGCAAGCCTAATCCAGCGGTATCGTTATGGCTGACTAGCTTCAGTTCCACGGTTTCTCTAAAAAGTGTTAGAAAAACTGTGACTTGTGCTGGCATTTGCAGTAAGATGTTTTCAGAGGAGTGAGTCGTAAGGTCTATTTCTCCCGTCTACTGAAACATATGTATATAAAAACATATTCAAAGTGACGACGAGACACAGGTCGAACGGATTCAGAAATTACAACAGTTAATGAACTATCAGGTTTCCTTTATGCACCACCATGTTACATAATGGAATATAGGCAAGGAAAATGATTGAATCTCACACATCCAAAGTAGCTGCAGGGACTCGGGTGATGACGAAAGAGCAGATTGTCGTTGCCCTCGGATCTGCCACCCGATCGGAAATTCTGGCCGAATTGATCGAGGGAGGGCCGAAGAGTATCTCGGCCGTCGCAGACAATCTCGGCGCCTCTGCCGACGGACTCTATCACCACTTCATGAGGCTAGAAGAGGTGGGGCTGATCCAGCTCACGGGGTCACGCTCCCTCCTCCGACATAAAGAACGCGTGTACGAAGCCACCGCTGAACGCTTCATTCTGCCTTCGTCAAGCAAGGATAAGCCAACACGAGAAGCCCTGATCGAGGCCGCCGGCTCCTTCTTCCGTGGGGTCGTAAGGATATTCGCCCGGGCGTATCCGACCTGCTCAGAATCGCGAGCGGAGGCTGAAGTCGTAGAGTTCTCAGCCAAGTCATCGTTCCTCACGCAGGAAGAGATCGCGAGGATTCAAGAGCTCAACAACGAAATCGACGCCATTCTGCTCGCGGGAAAGAACCGGAAGACGGGACACCATTATATGGTCACCCGCGCCCTCTTCCCTTGCACCCGTGAGCGAAAAGCGAGGCCAAGTACAACTGCAGTTGTTGGAATGAAGGAACCGGGGTAGCATCAAAGCGTGGTTATCCGCGCGGTCCGTATCTACTCCTGCCCTATTCCACTTCAGTCTCCGTTTCGCATCGCAACGATGGAAACGGCGGAAGCGCCTGTCACGCTTTTGGCCCTTCTTACCGACGAGGGACAAGTGGGCTGGGGCGAGGCTACCCCCCTCCACAGCATTAACGGCGAGACGAACCTCACCGTCGTGGCGGCTTTGCAAAGCGTCGCGCCCCACCTCTTGGGTCACTCTGTCGAAGACCTCCCCTCTCTCATCGACGAGCTTGAGTACATCTTGCCGGGGCAGCACGCAGCGGTGAGCGGGGTGGACATCGCCCTTTACGATCTCGCGGCCCAGAAGGCGGGCGTTCCCCTCGTCGAATATCTCGGAGGAAAAGCTCGGCTCCTGCCTACCGACCAAACCATTGGGATCAAGCCCACACCGGTGGCCATTCAACAAGCCGAGGGGTACGTGGCCGAGGGTCACCGAACGATCAAGATCAAAATCGGCTCGGTCCCTTCGGAGGATATCGAGAGAGTCATCGCGCTCCGAGAAGCACTCGGCCCCGATGTGGCTCTTCGAGTCGACGCGAACCAGGGATATGACCGGGAAACCGCCCATGATGTCCTCACCCAATTGGCCCCTCAAGATATCGAGTTTTGCGAGCAACCTGTTCGCCGAACGGATCGTCCGTCGATGAATTGGCTCGCGAAGAACGCTCCGGTGTCGATCATGGCCGATGAGAGCGTATTTTCTCCCCATGACGCCGCTGAATTGATCGCAGACGGGGCGCTCACCATGTTCAATGTGAAGCTGAGCAAGTCGAGGGGGATCTGCCGGGGGGCTGAGATAGCCCGGCTCGTGCAAAACGCACAAGGGGAATGCATGATCGGGGGGATGATCGAGACCCGTCTCGGCATGACCGCCGCCGCCCACCTCGCGGCCTCGAATTCAGTCTTTAAGTACTTTGACCTTGATTGCTTCACGGGCCACCGATTTGACCCTATGGTCGGAGGCGCAAAAATCGTCCAAGGTGAAGTCAATTTGCCCACGCAACCGGGACTTGGCATCGCCCCCGACCCCGCTTTCTTGTCCGATTATTCGCCGATCGAGTTCTCGTAGAATTCGAAAGTTAGTACACTTCTCTCCTGATGGTTTCCCCCTCCCTCGAAGAGTTTCGAAAGCTTTGTCAACCCGGAATCTCAATTCCGGTCGTTGGAGACCTTTTGGCAGATGTCGAAACTCCCGTGAGCGTCTATTGGAAGCTCGCCCACGAATCCATCCACAGCTTTCTTCTTGAGAGCGTCACCGGAGGCGAGCAGGTGGCTCGATATTCTTATATCGGCTACAAGCCAACCTCGGTGATTCGCACGAAAGGCGATGGCGTCACCGTCAAGACGCCGACGGCAACCAAGGCGTCGAATCTGAAGCCTGGCGAAGACCCTCTTGATATCCTGGAATCCCATATGCCACCCCCGGCCGCCCACCGCTCGGGCTTGCCCAATCTTCTGGGGGGTGCTGTCGGATACCTTGGCTACGACATCGTTCGATTCTTCGAACACCTTCCCTCTTCCACGAAAGACGTCTTAGAGGTCGATGATCTTGCCATGATGATGGTGCACCGCGTGGTCGTATTTGATCATGCAAAGAATCTGATTCGCGTCATCGTCCTCGCCGAGCCGACCGAGGAGGGGTACCAGGACGCCATTCGTCAAATTGACGAGGTCCGGGCCAAAATCGGCACGGCTCTTCCGCCACTCCCCGGCCCGGGAACGGGCAACTTCCAACCGGCCAAATCGAACATGTCTCAGGACGAGTTTGAGGCCATCGTCACGAGGATGAAGGAGTATGTCGAAGCCGGCGACGGACTCCAATTCGTCCCGTCGCAAAGATTTTCGACGCCAACCGACGCCCACCCGCTTTCGATCTATCGGTGTCTCCGATCCCTCAATCCATCGCCCTTCATGTTCCTCTTCCGATTTGGAGATCACGACGTGATTGGCGCTTCCCCCGAGCTTCACGTAGGACTTCGCGACCGCACCGCCCGTGTTCGACCCATCGCAGGGACACGCTGGAGGGGCCAGAGCGAAGAAGAAGATCGAGCACTGGGAGAAGAACTTCTGGCGGACGAAAAAGAGCGCGCCGAGCATATCATGCTCGTGGACTTGGGCAGAAATGACCTGGGACGTGTTTGTGACTACGGGAGCGTGCACATCGGCGACCTGATGGTCATCGAGCGATATAGCCACGTCATGCATATCGTCAGCGATGTCACGGGCACTCTGAGCGCGGACAAATCCGCGACCGACCTTGTACGCGCTACTTTCCCGGCCGGAACCGTTTCTGGGGCTCCGAAGGTTCGCGCCATGGAGATCATCGAGGAACTCGAGCCTCACCGTAGAGGCTTATATGCGGGGGCTATCGGCTACTTCTCCGCCAATGGCGATCTCGACACCGCAATTGCTCTCCGGACGATCTTGCTGAAGAACGGAGTTGCCCACGTTCAGGCGGGAGGAGGCGTCGTATTCGACTCCGATCCGACTCTGGAGTACAACGAGTCTTGCAATAAAGCTCGGGCTCCGCTTCGGGCCATCGAAATGGCTCAGAACGGCGAGCTGTTCTAAAAGAACTTCGGCCAATCTTCCAAAGAAGATTGGCCGAAGTCTTTTACGAGTTCCCTAGAAGGTTACTCTTCGTCGATGTTTCGCTTCGAGCGATCAATCACGCTGTCACGGCGCTTGACGGCTCCGTATCCGCGTGCGCTCTGGCCGCCCGCCACGTTGCCTGCCGTTCCCGTCATCATGCGCTGATTCGCTTCGGCTTGGCGCAGAAGATGTCGCTTTCGCTCGTTCTCGGCATGAGCTTCCGCAATCAGGCCGGCCTCTTCGCCTCGATTCTTCATCACTGCCTTATCCCACAGATAGAGAATCGGCGAAGCGTTGAAGATGGAGCTATAGGTTCCCGACAGGATTCCTGCGAGCATCACCACGCAGAAGAACTTCAAGTCCACGGTGGGGGTTCCCGCGGCGATCAGGATCGCGAGAGTTGCAATAACGGTCATCGAAGTATTCAAAGACCGAGCAAAGGATTGCGTAATGGACTTGTTGCACAACCGGGCGAAATCTTCGTTCGTTCCGGGTTTAGAGAGGTTCTCTCGAATCCGGTCGAAGATAACGATCGTGTCGTGTACGGAGAAGCCGATGACAGTGAGCATGCTCGTCATGAACAAGCTGCTAAGTTCCCACCCAAAGGCCCAACCACAAGCGGCAGCAATACCAAGGACCACCAGAATATCGTGGACGAGGGCGAGGATCGCCGACATTCCGAACTTCAGACCGTTCTTAAACGAACCAAGTGCCAATCCAAAGCGGAACGCAAGATAGATGACGATGAGCGAGGAGGACACGATGACCGCGATGACCGCGTTTCGGATTGTCTCCTGCTGAATTGCAGGGCCCACGCTCTGAATGCTCGTGACAGGCAACTTCTCGACAACTTCTGCCTTCTCGGCAATCACGTCGTACGCCTTGGGGTCATTTGCCTTGAGGCCTGGAGCCGTAGGAACCGTAAGCGAAATCGTCTGTGCGCCCTTGTCGTCTTTGAATCCCTTTCCGTTCACGCCCTTGTATCCGGCCTTCTCGAGGTTGGAAACCGCTTGAGCGACGGTCGCTCCAGGCTTGAGCTTATAGTTCGCTTCGAAACCGCCGAGAAACTCGACGTTCGGCTTCAGGCCACCCATGAAGACGAAGGGGAGACAGACCACGACGGTGGCCACGGAAATGATGAAGTACTTGCGAGCCTTGTTTACGATCTGGATTTGCTCCACATCGGCCTTGGCTTCCCATTTCTCACCGAACCATCCTCGCTCTGCGGCAAACAGCTTTTCGCTCTTTACGATGCCGCTGCTGACGAAGAAGACCAGAAGGCTTCGGGTGACGACGACCGCGGTGAAGAGCGAGATGGCCACACCGACGATCAGTGTCGTGGCGAATCCTTTCACGGCTCCTTGGCCAAGATAAGCCAGAACCAACGAGGTGAGGATCGTACAAGCGTTCGAGTCCAAAATCGCAGGAAACGCACGCTTGAAACCGAGTTCGACGGAAGTCAGCAAGGCGCGGCCATGCCGCATTTCCTCTTTCACACGTTCGAAAACGAGGATGTTCGCGTCGACGGCCATGCCCACCGAGAGGATGAAACCGGCAATAGCCGCAAGGCTAAAGGTCGCTCCCATGTATTTCATGGCGACCAGCGTGAACAGCACGTAGAGGCCCAGGGCGATCAGAGCCACGAAGCCGGGGAACGAGTAGTAGATGATTAAGAAGAGAGCGATCACGCCGAAGGCGATGGTTCCCGCCGTGACCATCTTCTTCAGCGCAAAGTCACCAATGGTGGGGTCCACGACTTGGCTCGAGGTCTCTTCAAGTTCGACCGGCAGAGCGCCGGCGTTGAGCAGGTTGACAAGGTTGTTCGAATACTGAGCCGTGAAGGTTCCGGTCAGCACAGCCTGTTCACTGAGGCGAGCCGTGGGCTCCACCCCAGCGATGTTCAATACTTTTCCATCGAGAACGAATGCAATCTTTTCTTCCTTTCCAAAGTTTCGATTGCTCCATGTTTCGAGCTTTTTCGCGCCCTCCCCGGAGAATCGGAACTCGGGCTGGAAGTTGGTCCCTTGAACGATGACTTCAGCTTTCGCAAGATCGGAACCCTCCAAAATGAGGTCCCATCCCTGGATCATCTGGGCATATTTAGGGTCCTTGAACCCAAATGGCTTCCCGGTGGGATCGTTTCGGTCTGAGAACTCTTCTACAGGATCAGAAGACTCTCGGTTCGAGCCCACCGCAGAGTAGCGGCGATATTGGGCCAGAGGAGTTTGTACGTTTTTCGCATGGTACAGCTTGATGCTCGCCGTGCTACTAATCGTCTCTCGAGCTTGTTGCGCATCGGTAAAGTCTGGGAGTTCGATGATGAGCTCTTGCTCACCTTTTTGAACGACGTTCCCCTCCACCACGCCAAGATTTTTCGAGGCTCGCTCTGTCATCACCTTCTTCAGGTTCGACATGATCGTAGGAAGGTTCTTCCGCTGATCGTCGGTGAGTTCCTTGATCTTGTACGTCAACCGGACGCCGCCCTTGATATCAAGGCCGTATTGGTAGTCCTTCTTTGTGAAAAGGTATCCGGATAAAACGGACAGTACGAGAACGATGGCGAGGAAAAGATATCCCTTATTTGACTGCTGCAATGAGCTTGCCTCCCTGGCAAAATAATTCTTCTGATGATACCCTTTCAGGGCCCTATTCGGTCGGAACGCTAGGTTCAAATGAGGTCCAGTCGCCGACATAAAGGACCTCTTCCTCTAGTTCAACACCAAACCGCTCCTGCACGCGTGACTTCGCCACCTGGGCCAAGGACCGAATGTCGGATGCCTTCGCCCTTCCCGTGTTCACCATGAAGTTCGCGTGGCGCTTGGCGAGCATCGCGCCCCCCAACCGGTAGCCCATCATTCCGCACCGTTGAAGGAGGAAACCCGCTGGCACGACGCCCGCTTTGCGCATGCCTTCGGTGAGATCATCGAGCGTCTGAGCGAGCTCAAAATCATTGACATTCTTGAAGAAAGAGCCCGCGCTGGCGATGGGCGGTTGCTTGCTGATTCGTTGCCGCTGGAAATCTCGGGCGTCGTCAAAAATCTGCTTTCTATCGCCGGATTCGAGCCTCATTCGGACCCGGAGAAGTGCGCACTGAACTCCGGCCGTACTGCGCAAAAACGAGTCGCGGTACCGAAAAGCCATGAATTCTGGCCCCACCCAACGTCGCACCCCTTCGTACACCACCTCAATCTCGGTGACAAACTTCGAAATCTCAGTCCGATAAGCCCCCGCGTTACTCACAAGCGCCCCACCCACCGTGCCCGGAATTCCCACCGCAAAAGAAAATCCGCTAAGCCCCGCTTGGGCAGTCTTTAGGAAGAGGTCTTGAAGGCCCGCCCCGCAATCCACTTCAATCTCCCCGGAGGGGTCGATAGAAATCTCCCGGCTAAGATGCACAGCGGTCACCCCAGGAACCCCTTCGTCGCTGGGGAGGACGTTGCTTCCCCAACCCAAAATCAACATGGGGATGTTCTCTTGATGCGAAATCTTTGCGGCTTCGGCGAAGGCATCAACGGTTCTGCATTCCAGCAGAATCTGCGCCGATCCCCCGGCCCGCAAAGTGCAGTAGGGCCAGAGAGGCCGATTGACCTGAGCCAACTCACCGAAGACACCTGGAGTCAAGGGAGCGCGCCTCCCATCCGGGTCTTGGGCACAGAAATACTTGGTTCAATCTCGTATTCGGGCCGAAGAGTCACGGCATCTTGCCACGCCAGCCGATCCAGAAGCGCCGTCACTCTCGAGGCCTCCGGAAAGGTCTCGGGCTCCGACCCGAGGCCAAAGCCAACCAGCACCTCATCCGGCAACTCGGTCACTCGCTCCAGACGATCGGACCGACGAATAAACCATTCGCCGCGCTTGCTTGGAAACGCCACCGTTTCGTCCGGAGAAATCAGATCGAAACTCGAAACACCCGCGACTTTGAGTCCAAGGGCGTATCCCAAGGTCTTCCCCAAGATCACCCCCACCCGCGTTCCGGTGAAGCTGCCGGGGCCCAAGTCCACTACTACCCCGGTCAATCCTCGCATGGAAGAATCCAGTTCCTGGAGAGAGGCTTTCAACATGTCCAAGAGCGCACCCGAGGCCGCGCGCGGGGCCAAGGACTTGCGGGCGGCCAACAGCCCGCCTTCCTCGGTCACGAGGGCAAGGCTCGCCCATGGCGAAGAGGAACTAATGGCCAGGATCAATTTGCACTGAGGAGCAAGAGCCCGTTGATCAATGAGCGAATCTCCTTCTCCTCCTTCTTAAACGCCGACTCTTCAACGTTTTGGTAAGAGAGCAGCCAGTACCCATCGCCTCGCGAACCTACGCAGAAAAATTGCACAAGTTGATTCGTCCCGCGAGTCAGGCTTCTTTTTGTCAGCCGCAGTTCGGCTCCGGCAGTGGAGACCATCGGGCCTTCGTCTTTGCGGGTGACGTTTGAATCCGTCGGTTCCAACCCTTTGCCAGCCGCCCGCTGGAGCATCACGGCCGGCTCCGCCGAGTCAATGTTGGAGAGGGGTTCGATGACCACTTTCCCAGAAATCGAGGCTTTCGTACATTCAAATCGATCGCCCACTGGCGTCACTGTCCATCCGCTCGGGACCGTCAGAATTCGTTTCGTTCCCCCGGCCGATGTCTCGATCATCTGAGCACCCTTTGGAACTCGAATCGGAATTTTGCTTACATCTCCGCTGATTGTAAAAATCGGCTTGGGACGGTCGGGGTCCTTGTTCGCGTCCACACTTTCAACCTGGCGTCCTTGCTTTCCTCCCTTCGTCGGAGTGATGACTCGCCCTGGCATTTCCGATTCCATGGCACTGCCATCGAGCGTGCCGAGAGTCAGCAACACGGTGCGCCACGCAGACTCGACCTCACCGTAAGACTCCACCGGAGTCGTAAATCTAAAAAAGAGCTTTTTGTCGGTGCGGGTGTAAAACAGGCCCGTGAGGAGGTTCAGCTCTTGCCCGCTCACCCGAAAGGTGGAGAGGTTGAGCAGCAAAGGCGCGCCAAGAATGAGTTCTTCCCAGGATCGAGTGATGGTTCGACCGGAATCTTTGGCCGCTCCAGCCTGATACTCGTTCCACTTCTCTTTCGACTCGAAAAACTTCTGCTCCGAGATGTCGATGGCGGCAACCACCCCGCTCGGAAGCTTCATCGTGAGAGTCGTTTTCGACTTTTGATTCTTGACCTTCCAGTCGGCTGGGTGCCGAAATTTGATTCTCAAGAGCCCGAATCCCGCCCTGGCGGAGTTGCGCGAGGTTCAAGAGAGCTTGGTGATCCAGGTGACGCGGCTTCAGGAACTTCTTCAGGAGTTCAGAGACTTCGTGAGCGCGACGCAGCTAAGTCCGGCTCGCGCTGATTTCAACTACTTAGTTCGAGAAGCGGTCACCGAAGTGTTTCCTCGTCGAGGCGATGTGAAGCTCGTCTTCGAGATGGAGGATGACCTGCCAGAGTGCGAACTCGACGCCCGCAAGTTTCGACGCGCCGTTACGGAAATTGTTGAAAATTCCTTGTCATTCTTCGACAAAGGAGAGCTTCGCGTCACAACGGGCCTTGCCCCTCTCGAACTTATACAGATGGCTAATCTTTCGTCCGGGAAGCTCTATAATTACGTAGAAATCCTAGACGATGGTCCAGGGGTAGATCCAAGTTTGAAGTCGCAGATCTTCCAGCCGTTCTTTACGAGCAGAGTCAAGGGAATGGGATTGGGGCTTTCTATCGTAAAGGGTATTCTCGAAGCCCACGGCGGACAAGTGATCGAGATAGGAGAGCCGGGAAAAGGCGCTCGGTTTATGATGCTCGTACCCTGTGTCCTCCGTCCTTAATGTTTGGTAAGGCGCTATTTTTATGTTGACGGCCACTGCACTTCTCTTTCGACTCGAAAAACTTCTGCTCCG
>CAZBXR010000049.1:0-17874 GCA_964496145.1 uncultured Chthonomonas sp.
CGGGTCTTGGCCTCTTCGGCGGTAATATCGCCACGCTCTAGTTCCTCAATGACCTTCAGCCGTGCTGCGGAACTTGCGGGTTGCCGCTCTGTTCGTTCCACGGGTCTCAAATCCAGGCTGTGAAGGAGCGCATCAAGGCGTTTCGTGACGGTGGGGTACGAAATCCCAAGCTCCTTCTCGACCGATGAGATCACTCCTCGGCAACGCAGAAAAGTGGTCAGGAAGTGGGCTTCTTCCTGGGTCAGGCCAAGCATTTTAGGCATGGGCCAGCGGTGACGGATGGTTACATCGCCGTCTTCGGTCTGCAGCTCGGTAATCCAAAGAGGCTTCCCGAGAACAGGGTCAGAGGCGAGAATCGGGGCAGTATTGCCTTCTTGCATGATTCTCATCATAGTCTACATTTCGTAGAATTTTCTTGATGAGTTTCAATTTTTCTTATATTTCAGGACGAAGGACTCAAAATTTCCTATTTCACGGTCTCAACATAGATGAGATTCGTATTTCCGACTTTGCCGGCCGGAACGCCCGCCGTGATGACGATGGTGTCGCCCAGCTTTAGCATCTTGTGCCGCAAGAATTCGTTCACGGCGGCATGCATCACCTCGTCCGTAGTAGGAGGCAGGCTGATCGAAATCCCTGTCACACCGCTCATGAGCGAGAGGTAGGCCTTCGTCCGACTCTCCCATGTAGCGCACAAGATGGGGCACTTCGGGCGAAACTTACTGACCATGCGCGGCGTGAGACCGCTCGTGCTCGTGGTGATGATTGCCTTTGCCTTGACGGTATGCGCGAGTTTAACAGCGGCATTCGCGACCGCTTCCGTCACCAGATCCGATCCAGTCAGGTGTTTGTCCTCAAGCTCCATTCTTGCCTCACGGTCGACAATAGACTCCGCTCGATCCGCAATTCGGGCCATCATCTTTACCGCCTCAATCGGATACGCCCCGGCGGCCGTCTCGCCGCTGAGCATGACGGCATCGGTTCCATCGACAATCGCGTTCGCGACGTCTGTGGCCTCGGCCCGGGTGGGGCGCGCGATGTGGATCATCGATTCAAGCATCTGGGTGGCGGTGATGACCGGCTTGCCAAATTGTGCGCATCGAGCAATGATGTGTTTCTGAGCGATAGGGACCTCTTCCAGGTCCATCTGCAACCCAAGATCGCCTCGGGCAACCATGATGACGTCGCTCACGCGGATGATGTCGTCGATCTCTTTCAAGGCTTCTCGCGTTTCGATCTTGGCGCAGACCTTGATGGAGGGGTCATAGGTATCGAGGATGCGGCGCAACTCTCGAATATCGCTCGCTCGGCGCACGTAGCTGAGCGCGACAACGTCCACGCCAAGTTTTGCGGCCTCATAGAGGTCTGCCAAGTCTTTCTCGGTCAGTGCCGGCACATCAAACGATTTCCCAACGAGGGTGACTCCTTGCTTCGACTTGATACGGCCCGTGGATTGCACCCGCGCAGTGAACTCGCCGTTGACCTGGGCTCCCAGTTTGAGTTCCACGTCTCCGTCTCCCATGAGGAGCCGGTCGCCTGTGGTCATCGCCCGGAAAATCTCATCACCTGGCACACAAATCTGAGAGGTAGGTTGTTGGGAGATCGTCAGCGTCTGCCCCTGGACAACGTCGATGAATCCATCGGGAAGAACCCCAATTCTAAACTTGGGACCTTGCAGGTCGGCGAGGATCGCAATGGTGTTCGTATCTGAATTCAGTTCTCGAATCCATCGAACCCACTCTGCCTTTGCCTCCCAATCGCCATGGCTACAGTTCAGCCTGGCTACGTTCATGCCAGCGTCGACTAGTTTTTTAATTTGGTCTTGGGTCGCGGTGGCGGGCCCGAGTGTACAGACAATTTTTGTTCGACGCTTCATGCAGAAAACTTCCCGTTCAGAGCCATTATCGGCGCTTCCCGTTCAAAAGACGAACCTATCCCTCGGTTTTGATTCCAGTCGCGAGAATCTCTCGAAGCAGGATCAGCGCAGCTTGTGTCGACCGTGTTTGAATAATGAAGCGCGAGCCGCGAAGCTTCAGCGGTCGCACGACCGTGCCTCCGGGGCCGGCGCACGCCACAAACACTGTCCCCACGGGCTTCTCCGCAGTGCCCCCGTCTGGCCCTGCGATCCCGGTCACCGAAAGCGCATAGGTCGCCTGGAATTTGTCGCGGCAACCTTCTGCCATGGCTCGAGCGCATTCTTCGCTGACGGCACCACGCTCTTCCAAGATTTTGGTGTCGACCCCTAGTTCATGGGTCTTCACCCCATTCGAGTAGCTGATCACTCCGCCCGGAAAGACACCCGAAGCCCCTGGAACGGAGGCAATTCGTGCTCCGAGGCCTCCCCCCGTACAACTTTCCGCCACCGAGAGGGTTTGGCCCCTCTTTGTGAGGTCTCGGACGATACTCATCTCCAGAGTCTCTTCGTCGAACCCATACACGTAAGGCGCGAGGCGTTCTTCAAGGATCGCGACCATGGGAGCGATCTTGGCCTCCGCAGATTCGACGCTCTCTGCCTCTGCTGTCACTCGAAAATGCACTTCAGCAGATTTGGCGTAAGGAGCCACGGTTGGGTTCGTGGATTCAAGCAAGTCCAGGAGTCGTTCTTCCGCCGCCGCCTCTCCGAGCCCGGCCACCCGCACCGTGCGACTGTGAATGACTCGGCCTCCGCCTAGCTTCACCAAAATCGGGGGAAGGTAGGTTTCCACCATCGGGTTAAACTCGTTCGGGGGCCCAGGCAGGAGAATGACGTGCTTGCCCGACGCGTTCCAACAGTGCAACCCGGGAGCCGTTCCGTGCGGATTCTCTAGAACGGTTGAAGATTCTGGCCGCATCGTCTGGCGAATCTGGCTTTCCACCCAGCCTCGTTTCATGGTCATAAACAGTTCACGCAGTTGAGCCTCCAGGGCGGGATCGGATCGAAACTCGACTCCCAGGGCCTCCTCAACACCCTCTCTCGTGAGATCATCTTGGGTGGGGCCCAATCCCCCTATGGTGAAAACCAGATCCGATCGGCTCAAGGCGAGGCGAAGCGCCTCCACAAGCCGACCTCGATGGTCCCCCACTGTCTGGCGATTCTTGAGTCCGACTCCGTGGTTCGCCAGAACTTGGCTGAGACGCACCGCGTTCGTATCCGTCGTGCTTCCCAAAAGAAGCTCCGTACCCACCGAAATGATTTCTGCCGTCATCACGTTCGAGTGTATTCCCCGCGCTATACTTGACGCATGCTTCGATGCGAGGGAGTGGGCCACCGTTACAGTCGAAGTTGGCTGTTTAGGAACCTTAGCTTTTCCCTTGAGCCGGGCCAAGTACTGGGAGTGACCGGCCCCAATGGGCGTGGCAAGTCCACGTTGCTCAAGATTTTGTGCGGGTTACTTCCGCCGCTCGAGGGCTCGATCCATTGCGACAGGAAGATTGCGTTCGCAGGCGTCGAAGTCCGTCTCTACCCCCACCTTACAGCATCCCAACTCCTTGAATTCGTTGTGGATAGCTCAGGAGTTGCGGGCGATCCTCGCGAGGCGCTCGACTCTGTGGGGCTCGCGGAGCGCATGCACCAAATGGTGGGATCGCTTTCTTCAGGCCAAATGGTGCGGCTAAAGCTTGCCGTCGCGAAGGTGACTCAACCGCAGATTCTCATCTTGGATGAGCCCACCGCCACGCTCGACGAGGAAGGGACCTTGCTTGTCGAGGGTCTCATCCAGGAGCAGATTCGCGAAGGAGCCGTAGTTCTCGCCACGAACCAACCGACCGACATGAAATGGGTGACACATGAACTCAGATTGGGCTAAAGTCATGCGCGCCGTGTTTCTGAAGGAACTTCGGTCTGAGACTCAGCACCGAGGTGGGCTCTTGACCACATTGCTTGTCGGACTCGTCATCATGACGGGGTTGGGCTTTGCCGCGAATGGCGATGAACTCACACCTAAGGTCGTCGCGGGTCTCATTGTCGCAGGGCTTTTGTTCACGAGCCTGCTGAGCATCCCGCGTCTCTATTTGGTCGAGGAGGATCAGGGGACACTTCCCTTGCTTCGCATGGTCGCTTCTCCTGAAGCCATTTTCTCAGGAAAATTCCTATTTGGGTGGGTTCAGACCATCGCTCTGAACCTTTTCCTCGCGTTTCTCTTTGTCGTCCTCATGGATGCCTCGGTCCATGTTTGGTGGACATTCATCGGCGCCATCGTTCTTGAATCGACCACATTCGTGGCGACTTGCTGTCTTTCCGGAATCTTAGTTTTGGGGGCATCGGGCCGTTGGATGCTGGTGACCGTTGTGGCTGGTTCTCTTTTGCTGCCCCAAACGGCCCTTGCCGTCCACCTGCTCAAGTTCTCATTTGGTCGGTTTCCGGGTCAAGACCCTCTTGTCGCGGCGGTAGGCATGGCGGGGTTTGCCCTCAGTTCCATTGCCGTGGGGTATCTCCTCGCGCGGCCACTGCTCGGTCGAAAAGACTAAAAGTCTTGTTCGCGGTACTGGACCGCCTCGGCGAGGTGAGACTTGGAAATCACAGGGCTTCCGGAAAGATCGGCGATCGTCCTTGCGACTTTGCGAATTCGGTCAAAAACTCGCGCGGAGACGTTGAGGTGGCTGATCACCATTTTCATGAAGGCCTCCCCTTCCGCATCGAGAACCGCATGCTCCCGAAGCTCGGCGGGGGACATCGAGGCGTTGGTTTTTGCCTCTCCTAATCGCTCTTGCTGTCTCTGCCTTGCGACGAGAACTCTTTCCCGAATCGACGCACTTGGCTCTGCGACCGACTGGCCAATGAGTTCATCTGCCTTCAATCGTGGTACGACGATATGGAGGTCGATGCGGTCCATGAGGGGCCCGCTGAGCTTTGCCGCATACCGAGAGCAGACGCTTGGGTTTGAGACGCACTGCGCTTCCGGATAGCCTTTGAATCCACAAGGGCACGGATTCATGGCCCCCACGAGAATGCACTGGGCAGGAAAGGTCTGCGTATCTTGGACACGTGACACCGTGACGACTCCATCCTCCAAAGGCTGCCGCAGCGATTCAAGGACTCCTCGGTCGAACTCGGGCATCTCATCCATGAACAAGACTCCGAGGTGGGCCAGCGAGATCTCTCCCGGCTGGGGCACCTTTCCCCCGCCAACAATGGCCGCGTAACTCGCCGTGTGGTGCGGCGAGCGAAACGGACGTTCCCAAATGAGACCTTCGCGACCACTCTTCTTGCCGCTCGCCGAATAGATTCGTGTAACTTCGACACTTTCGGCCAACGAGAGGGGCGGAAGAATCGTTGGTAATCGCCGAGCCAGCATAGTTTTTCCCGAGCCCGGCGGCCCTACCATGAGAATGTTATGCCCACCGGCGGCGGCGATCTCAAGTGCTCTCACCGCGTGAACTTGACCCTTCACATCGGAAAAATCGACTTCGTAAGGGCGCGACTGGAGTTCGGGGGGACCCGACAAGATGGTGGGTGCGTAGTGAAGCGCGCCGTTCAAGATTTCCGCGGCTTGAAGAAGCGATTCGACGCCGTACACTTCAAGGTCGGTCACCACGGCCGCCTCCAGTGCGTTCGCACGCGGCAAGATGAGCCGAGTGATGCCCTGCGCCTGGGCCATGAGGGCGATGCTCAGCGCTCCGTTGATGGGGCGCACAGCCCCATCGAGGCCGAGTTCACCGACTAAGACTGTTTTGTTGAGGCCCTCGGGGGCCACCTGACCGCTCCCCGCGAGCAAGGCGCAGGCGATGGTGAGATCTAGGATCGCCCCTTCCTTGCGAACGTCTCCCGGCGCCAAATTGACAAGAATGAGCTTGTTCGGGAGGGTGAATTCGGAGTTTCGAATGGCGGAGCGAACCCGCTCGACGCTTTCTGCGACCGCCTTGTCCGGCAGACCGACGATCTTCATTCCAGGATCGCGAGTGCCAATGAAATCGACCTCCACCACGACGGCGAGCGAATCAATTCCGAATAATGTTGCTCCTAGGGCCTGCGCGATCATCTTCCCAAATCATGGCAGGAATGTGATGCATTGGGCCGGGGGGTGCCTCACTTCCTTGAGCGAGTCAATCGGCGCTCTGTCCATTCTCCATACCGATCAGAGCTTGGGCTTTTTTGCAGGCTTCCATTCCTTGCAGGTGTGCTTTAACTCCACCCGAACGGACTCGGCTTCTTCATCGCCAGGGATATAGCCCTTGGGGACGGTCGCTGTTGCCTTCACCAAGTGCCCGTCTTTCAAATCCACCGTCCATTCAAAGGTTCCTTTCAGAGCAAGAGCTTCTTCGACAAGTTCGGCAATCGTCCCGGTGACGATTGCGGTTACGGGTTTTTCTTTCGGCTCAAGCCGTACCAAACTTGCCACAACCTTTGTCTTCGGCAGGTTTGCCAGATCGAAAGTTTGATACTCCCGTTCCCACTTGTCACCCACGCTGACTGGTTTCGCGGGGAAGATCGGCGTGAGACAAGCTGAGTAGAACGCGTCAAGGCCCAGGTCCTCGGCGGGGGATTCGCGGAACTCGAGAAATCCACTCGGGGCACGGGTCTCTTTCACTTGCCACTTCAAAGATCCGGCCACGGCAAGTTCCTCTTCCTCAAGAAATTCTTTTTGGAGAACCCAGTCGATCAGCGTTGTAAACCGGCCCTTCGAATCCTTCTGCGTCGTCTTGGCGGTGCCCGAGATATGTCGCGCGTACACTCTCTTCCCCTCCGAGTCAAAGTACTCAAAAGTCCGTTCCCACTGAGCAGTATCGAGAAGGGTTGGCTTCCAGGTGAGAGCCGTGGGGGCAGGGGTCTGAACGGCGAGAACCGCAAAAAGAAGTTTTGAAATCATAGACTTCGCTCCATTACTGGACGGATCGCAAGCCTGGATGGATCACTCAATCGTAAGGGCGCGTTCTCGGGGGCGAACCATTCCTTTGCTCCGGGCCATTTCCTCGCGCCCGGCAGGAGACTCGAACTTGGCTTTGTCTTCGATGATGGCCACCTTCGCGACTTGAGCGTCTTCCAGCTTCCTTTCCGCTTCGGATAAAGCTCGTTTTTGCGCTGCGGCGCCTCGCCATGCGGGCAAGCTCAGATACCCCCCCACGATGAGAGCGGAAATTGCGAAGAAAATAGGTTTTGAAAGCTTTGCCATCCTTAGCAGTACCTCGTTACGCTTATTGTAACCGAATCCTAGAACAATTTCACCATTTGGTGCATGAAACTACTCGCGTTGAATTTAAGAAACCTGCGAAAACGTAGAAGCCTGTCCCCTCGCTGTCTGGCTAAATGGTAGGCAAATCTGCCATAATGGAAGTTCTGGCACCACCTCCCCTGACTCCTTGGGAGAAGGTGTGTGCGAAGGTGGACCCCTTGGCGAAAGCAGTCGAACTTAAACCTGAAGAAATTTCCGTACGCTCGTACGCCGACCGTTTGATTCTCGAACAACTGACAGAGATGCACACGGTGGTGAAATTGAGCGATCTCGTCGACCGACTTCAATCGGCAGGCCTTGGCCTTGCCGCTGTACGATCCCTCCTGGCGTCGAATCAAGACCGATTTGCCTACTCCGAGCGGCGCTGGGTCCCAGCGGCTCGAGTCTTGGGCGAAGATCGCCCGGCGCACGAAGCCGTTCGGCTTTTTGTGGAGAGTTTTGGCGGCCCGGTATCGAAAGACCTCGTGATGAAGGAAGTTTGCTTCGCCCGAGCCGAAGACGAGGATTCCGTCCGCGACCGCTTGGATCGATATGCAAAGAGCGATAGCTCGATGTTCCTGACGGACGACAACAAGTTTGCGCTCACCCACTGGGTGTTTGTCGCCTCCGATGAAAAGGTTGAGCGAGCCCTTGGCCTCAACATGGTCTCTGAAGAGGAAGTCGCCGAAGGCCAAAAGGCACTTGGAGAATTCGACTGGACCCAAGTGGGCGCGATTGAAAAGGCTCTTGCCAAACTCGCACCGGTAAAGGCCACTCTCATCGGGGCGCTTGCATGGCTTGCGCTGAACCCGCAAAGTGCTCACGCTGTCCACCGATATCGATGGCGCGAGTTCAATGCGAAGCTTCTGGCTACCCCAGGCTACGTTTTTAGTGGCGATGGAATGATCGCTCCAGAATCCGCCGTAAAGGGTTGGATCGCATCGGCCATCAAGATTGCCGATCGAATTGCCCCGACGGTGGAAATCGAAGATGCCGCACCGATCGAGATGAAGTCCGACGACGTGAAGAAGATTGTTGCGCGAATCGTGGCTTCTGAAGAATCCGTCACCGCGACAAAGCTTCTCGAAGACTTTTACGAGATCACACCGAGCGTCAAGACCTTCCCAGACGATTATCAAAACCTGATCGACTGCCTCCGCGCAGAATCGGAAGTGGTTTGGGTCGGCGGAGATCGCTTCCGAAAGGCGGGAACGCTCCCAGACTTTATCGATGCGATTCCAGAGGTCTTCGAATACGAAGAAACTCAGTTTACAGACGAAGAAGGCGAGTTGATCGACGTGGAGTTGAGCGACGATGGTTTGAGCACCACGCTCCGCAAGTTGCTCTTCCACCCGCTCTCGACCGACGTCTTGGATGAGGACGTGCAACCTGCTCCGAAGCAGCTGCAAGATTCGATCCGACTCGTTCTGAAGCCAATTCACCGAGAACTCGGAACCTTCCCACTCTGCCAAGTCCCAACCGGATGGTTGAGTGCAGAACCGAAGCTCCAAGAGATCGTGCTGCAAGACTCAAACGGACGAGAACTGCAAGCATGGGCCAACCTCGAAGCTCGCTTGATCTTCAACCTGATCGATTGGTTCTATGAGCAACCGGTCGAGTCTGGCGCAGTTTTCAGCCTGACGAAGACAAACAAGCCGAACGTATTTGAGTTCGACTGGCTGGACCAAACAGACCCCGTCGTGTTCATCACCACCCAGCGCATGGAAGAACTTCGCGAGATCGCGGCTGGCGCAGAAAATCTGTCCACGCTCGACGTTCTCCGCAAGGTGATGGAGCACTGGCCGAAGGGCGCAGACTTCTTGACCGTACTTTGGGAAGTCAACGTCATCCGACGCTCCAGCCGACGACTGGTGGCTTCTCTCCTTAGCTCCTACGCTTGCTTCTATCAACGCTCCGGATCGCCGGTGTGGCACTACGATAGCAAGAAGAATGAGCAAGGATTCGACAAGACGAAGAAGAAGTTCATCATCAAGCGGTAATTTTCTCTGCGGGCCTCTCCCAAGTTTTGGGTATAATCCGGAGGCCCAGCCAGGGCACAATTGAACCAGTACAAAGAAAGACACTATGGCAAACATTCAGTCGATGAAAAAGGACCTGCGACGCAACGAAAAGAAGCGCGTGGTCAATCAAGCATTCAAGAGCTCGCTCAAGACCTACATTAAGAAGGCGAAGGGGACAGAAAAGACTCCGTCCACTCCTGCCGCAGTCATCTCGGCCATGAAGGCTCTCGACAAGGCTGTTCAACGTGGCATCATCCACAAGAACCAAGCTGCCCGACGAAAATCTCGACTCGCTCTCGCGGTGAACAAGGCTTCGGCTCCGAAGTAATTCGCTGGCGTACTGGAAATCAATTGAAATCGAGCCGGTCCCTAGGGACCGGCTCGATTTGTTTTTCCAACCTGGTGATCTTTAGGCCACCGTTCGTTTCCACAGAATAAAGTCCGTTTCTGGGAAAGCCAAGCCAAGTTCGGCGGCGTAAGCCCGAAGCTCCCCTCGGTGGTAGGTGCCATGATTCACGAGGTGCCGGACGATATCGCTGATGAGGCTAAAGCTCTGCTCCCCTGCCATCGTCTTGTACGAAATGTACGCCGTGACATCGCAGATCCGCATGAGATCGATCCATGTCTGGGTAGATACTCTCAGCGCCTCCACGCGGTCTTCTGGCAATGTGGGCATGTCCCCCTCGTTGATGCTCCTGTCGTACCAGATAACCTGGGCTCTCAGGATGTGATCCCACACCTCGGCGACACGGGGCCGGTCAGACATCTGACCCACGAGAGGGGCCCACTGTTCATTCGCCCACAAATCGTAGGTGAGTAGCTCGATTAAATCGTCTCTTAAGTTGTTTTCCATTTGAATTCGATCGTTGCTCCCGCCCCGGCCTGTCGCAACTGTCCTTGGTCCACCGCCAGGTGGCCGTTCACCATCACATATTCAGGTTTTCCGAACCCCGTCCAACCTTCATACGGACTCCATCCGCATTTGCTCTGCAGCCAGTGCTCGTCGATGAGAAAAGGGGCATGAGGATCGATGACCACCAGGTCGGCCCAAAAACCCTCCCTCAGCTCGCCTCGATCCACGATCCCGTACAGTTCGGCGGGGCGTCGCGAGGTCATTTCAACCACATGGTTCAACGAGAGCAACCCATTGTTCACGTGCTTCAAAAGGATGGGCAAAATGGTCTGGACCCCTGGCATGCCACTCGGAGATTTTGGATAGGGCAAGTCCTTTTCCTCTCTCGTATGAGGGGCATGATCGCTTCCCACCACATCGAAGAGTCCCTGCTGGCAAGCCTCAAAAATTGCGGCGCGGTGGGATTCATCCCTCACCGGAGGGTTCATTTGCAGATACGTCCCGAGGGTCTCATAGAGCGAGGCCTCCAGCGTCATGTGCTGGGGGGTCACTTCACACGTCACCTTGCTTCCCCGCTCCTTGGCGGCTCGGAGTAGAAGTAACTCGTCGGCCGTGGAGATATGCAGAATGTGCACCGGTCGCCCCGTTTTCTCACTGAGTCGTATCACTCGTTCCGTGGCCAAGCGGGCGGCCTCGGGGTCACGAAGATACGGATGCTCTCTCGCGTGAGGATGATCGCTAAGAAGCGCTTTTCGAGAATTCAGCCGCGGCTCATCTTCAGCGTGAATGGGGCACGGCATCACCCCATTGGCCAGAACCTGCTCCAGCAGTTCATCGTTCTCGATCAAGAGAGGCCCGGTGGAGGACCCCATGAAGATTTTGATGCCGGGGGTTCCGGGGAGTTGCTCTAGCCGGGCAAGATCCTCAACGTTGTCGGGCCCGGCGCCCACGAAGAAGGCATAGTTCGACCAAGAACGTCCTCGGGCGCGAGCGAGCTTGTCTGCGAGGGCCTCCTCGGTCGTCGTGACGGGGTTTGTGTTCGGCATCTCAAAGAACGTCGTGACGCCGCCCATCACCGCGGCCCGCGAGCCGCTCTCTAAGTCTTCCTTGTGCTCCAGTCCGGGCTCGCGAAAATGAACTTGCGTATCGATGAGCCCGGGCAACACCGTTTTCCCTTCGATATTGATTTCACGAGCCGCCCCGACAGACGGCACATCACCGATTTGCTGGATTCGCCCCCCGGCAATCGCAATATCCGCCACCCAGGTTTTTTCGTGGCTGACAAGGGTCCCTCCCCGAAGCACAAGATCAAACTTCATTACGACTGGTAGAGGTGGATCCCTTCCTTATCCTTTCCGGTCGAAATCTTGCCCATGAACTTCTCGTCCATCACCACTTCCATGGTGTCGGTCTTGAGATAACGCGCCGTGACCTCGACACTCCCGTCTGCATAAAATCGGAATCGGACGTAGTTGTACACGTGCCCGTGGCGAGGATGCGCGATAAGGACCGTGTGAGAGGTGGATAGCCATTCGCGGCCATCTCGACTCAGCTCCTTGCCGAACCTCTCCCAGCCATCAATGGCCACTCCGCCGGTGGCGTTCGGAGCGGGTTCTTCTTTTCCATCGATGAGCAGCTTCGTTTTGGCATACTCGGCGACGATTTTCACAGTGTTGCCAGATTCGAGAGATTTGACGAGGTCTGCATAGCTTGTGAGCCTCTTGGGGGCGGCGAGCGCCATGGCAGAAAGGGCGGTCAAAGCCACCATTGTGGAGACGCGAGAATTGAAAGAACGCATACCGTCATTTTGACAGCCTTTCCTGCTTCATAAAATCTGCCAGAATCCCTTAGAGCGATTTTCATGCCCCCGCCCGACATATCCATACTGGTTCCTGCGCTCAATGAGGAATCAACGATCTCTGAGCTTTTGGAGAGGCTTCTCGCTCTCCCAGTGAGCAAAGAGATCATTGTCATCGACGACGGGAGCGACGACCGAACCGGGGAGATCCTCGATGGTTACCGAGACAGGGTGCAAATTCTTACAAACCCTCATCGGACCGGGAAGGGGTCGGCGATTCGGCAGGCACTCAGCATCGCGACGGGAAAGGTCACAGTCATCCAAGACGCCGACCTCGAATACGTACCTGAGGAGCTTCCGGCTCTGGTCCAACCGATTCTTTCCGGCACGCACCGAGTCGTGTACGGAACTCGTTTTGCCAAGGGATTTCCCTCAGGAATGGCCTTGCCGAACAAGGTCGTGAACTGGTTGCTCATTTTGGCCGTAGGGCTGCTCTTTGGAAAGAAGGTCGGTGATGAAGCCACTTGCTACAAGGCCTTTTAGACCTACGACATCAAGAAAATGAACCATGTCTGCCACAGGTTAGAATTCTGCCCTGAGGTGACGGCCAAATCCAATCGGATGGGGCTGAAGATTGCGGAGGTGCCCATTTCCTATACCCCTCGCTCCAAGGAAGCTGGGAAGAAGATCCGCTGGACGGATGCGCCCGAGGCCTTTTGGACGCTCCTACGACACCGATTCAGTCGGTTCTAGGCTTTTTCAGTTGGCTGGTGCGAGCCATGGGCCGTCCGTCAATGGTCCGCGAAACTTTGCCCGAAAGCACTTTTTTCAGAAGCCATTTGTTGCCAGATTTCACCCACGTGGCGGTGGAATCACCCTTTGCAACGAAGACGTGGTCTTCTTTGGTTCGCGCGTTCCGCATCACGATCGTACTCGTCGTGACGGTCTTGACCGTCGCGGTTTTGCCGTTCACCACGATGCTCTTGATAGACGAGGAGGCCTTGCAGGACTTGGAGGACTTAAACATGTTCGTGAGTTGCGCACGAATATCTTTGTAAGTGGCCTTCTCCCCATTTTCAACCCGGATCCAGACGCAATCGAGGGATGTCGAGGCCATCGCACCTTTCACGTCCTTACGTGCGATGGCCTTGTCGGAAGCTGCATAGATACTGATCAGCGCCTTCTTGTCGGCATCCGAAGCGAAAGAGGCCACGGACACGGCAAGCAGAGAGATCGAAAGAAGCAGCTTCGGTTTCATGGGAGGATTAGCGAGGGCCGCCTTGCATGTTGATGGGCTTCCCGTTCACGGTGGTCGTGGTATTGCCCATTTCGACTCGGATCACTAACCATTTTGCGCCGGATTTAACCCACGAGGAGGTGGACGCACCCTTCGAAACGATGGTCATGGTCTTCCCCTTGGTGGATGGATCTGGCATCACTGCTGTCATCACCGAGCTCGATTGAACAACGGCTTTGGAACCCGTGACCTTCACACTCTTCACCGTAGTCGTGTTCTTCATCGACTTGGCCATTTTGAATGCGCCTTCGAGTTGAGCGAACACATCCTTCGCCTTCATCTCTTGCTTCACGCCCTTTTGGACCCAGACGCAGTCCTTGTGAGTGATCGCCTTGATCTTGCCAATATTCTTGGAGGCAAGAGCGCTATCTAACGTGGCGTAGTTCGCGCGAATGGCTTTCTCATCGGCGGGGGCAGCACTAGCGATGACAATGACGGCGAGGAGGCCGAGAGAGAAAATTGATTTTTTCATAGGTTTTTGCAGGTGGGTTCCTTCTTGAAAGTTATACTCGGCAACCGAGTGAAAAATTGCGGGTAGAACCGCTTTTGGGTCTAGAGACCCTAGAAAGTATTCCAAATTGTGAGTGCACCCGTTCTTTTTCGTCGGTCCTTTCATCGTTTTTTTACGTTTGTAACCTTTCGCCGTGGAATTGCGTAGGCAAACAGCCGAAAATGAACGTCATAAGAGAGAGTTTCAGCCATGAGTCAAAAGCCCGCAAATACCAACAAAAAAAGATGGTTCACGGGATTTGGCGTGTTCTTGCTCTTCATCCTCGCCTTTAGCCTCGTGTTTCGGTCGAGCTTCCAGACGGTCCAGGTCACCGGAAACTCGATGTTCAACACGTTCAAAGATAAACAGAGGCTCTTGTGCTCCAGCGCCTATTGGCTGGTGGGAAAGATTCGACCCAACGATGTGGTGGTGTTCAAGCTCAAGCCCGACGGCGAGCACATCATCAAGCGGGTGTACAAGATCGAAGGGGATGAAGTGGACTGGCTGAACGTTCCTGAGGGGTGGGATATCGCCAAAGGCGCTTACAAAGTGCCCCCGGGAGGATTGTACGTTTTGGGCGACAATCGCGCAGAAAGTGAAGACAGTCGCGCCTTTGGGCCGATCAAAATGGATCAAATCGTAGGTAAGGTGATACTTGCCAACTAGTGCGTCATGAGGAAATTTCCTTCAGGCAAATACGGCAGGCAGCGTTTGGAGTTCTTCCCAGCGCCGTATAAGCCCCAACTCCGGGCTTTTGCGGCTCTTGTTTTTCCATGGGATGGCGAACAGATTCTGCTGTGCAACATCGAAGATCGTGGGTGGTGTATTCCCAGCGGTCGCGTAGAGCCATTTGAGGACCCTATTGATGCCGCACGCCGCGAGGCGGTGGAAGAAGCGGGGGCGATGTTGAGCGAACTTCAGTACCTGGGTTGCTACCGCATTACGGAGCGCAACGAGGTGCGTTGGGCGGCCGTATTCGTGGCCGCGGTCGAAGGTTTGGTCGATATTGGGTGCCCGGAGGAAAGTTTAGGCCGCCAACTGGTGGGCCTGCCAGAGCTTCCGGAGGTGTATCACCAATGGAATCCTCTCCTAGAAAGTGTGTTTAACTACTCGCTGGAAGTCCTCCAGCGACACATGCGGCTGACCGGCTAGCCGGGGCCCAAAGCCTCTCCCTTTTCCAGGTTTCTCTCGGACCCAGGGGTCCGAGAGAAACCTGACGTATGCCCCCCGAGGTGGATCCCCTCACTGACCCACGTGGGTCCGATTCACAAACCCTCGGCGAAGGAGTTCGTACACCACCGATTCGAGGCCGGAAAGATGGGGATCTAGTTTCCAAAGATCGCTCGTGGGAACCTTCAAGACAAGGTCCTCCGCCGCGTGGCTTGATAGCCCGCCGGCCGCATCCTGGGTCCAAGAAGAGACAGGTTTGGCCAGATACTCCCCTGGCCCCAGGGGCGGGAGGTGTCCGACCTTGGCAAGAAGTTGCTTCCCTTCTTGCCAAGCCTCGGGGTCCCTCTCCCATACGTCCAAGGCGTGGCCTTCGCTCAAGATGAGCGGAGGAAGAGTTGGAAACGCCCGAAGGGATTTCGCTCGGACCACGAAGTGGTAGACGAATCCTGTCCGCCGTGCGAGTTCGCACAGGCGGCTCACCATGGTGAGGGCGTGGTGGTGCCCCCCATGAGACGGCCAATCGCGCCACGGTAGATACTCGACTTCTACCTGCAGGATCAGCCGCATGGATCGTTAGGCATCGAGAAGCGCGGCGATTCCGGGCAACACTTTGCCCTCAAGAAACTCGAGGCTGGCCCCGCCACCAGTGCTTACGTGTGAAACCTTGTCTGCGTAGCCAAACTCCTCGACGGCAGCCGCGCTATCGCCTCCGCCCACGATGGTGGTCGCATTGGAGTCCGCCATGGCTTGCGCAATCGCTTTGGTGCCTTCGGCGAACGGTGCCATTTCGAAGACTCCCATCGGTCCATTCCAGATGACCGTGCCGGCTTCGAGGACTTTGTCTCGGAATAAGCGGATCGTATCGGGTCCGATGTCGGCGCCCAGAGTATCGGCCGGGATCGCATCGACACTGACAATCGATGTTGCGGCGGTGGGGCTCAGTTCTGAGGCAACCACAGCGTCTGAGGGGATCAAAATCTTTCCGGGGTTTTCTTCCAAGACCTTCTTGGCATATTCGAGGTTCGACGCATCCAGCAGCGACTTGCCAATCTCCTTGCCCATGGCTTTGAGGAAGGTGAACGCCATGCCGCCTCCAATGAGGAGGGTATCCACCTTCGGCAGAAGCTGGTCGATCACGGTGATCTTGTCCTTTACCTTGGCTCCGCCCAGGATGGCGACGAAAGGTCGCTTCGGGTTCTCGAGAGCGCCGCCGAGGTAGGCGAGCTCTTTCTCGATCAGGAATCCAGCGTAAGCCGGAAGATGGTGGGCGACCCCCTCTGTGCTGGCGTGGGCTCGGTGCGCGGTCCCAAAGGCGTCGTTCACGTAGATTTCGGCAAGGCCGGCCAGTTGGCGGGCAAATTCTGGATCATTGGCCTCTTCTTCCGGGTGAAACCGGACGTTTTCAAGGAGGCACACCTGTCCATCGGCGAGGGCAAGTGTTTTGGCCGAGACTTCGTCTCCAACACAATCGGGCAGGAGTTCGACGGGCTGGCCAAGCATCGCGGTGAGGCGTTCGGCGACCCGCGCGAGGGTGAACTCGGGAGTGACACCCTTGGGCCGACCCAGGTGCGAAGCCAGAATGACTCTTGCTCCCTGGGCCACGAGGTGCCGAATGGTGGGCAGGGCCCCTTCGATACGCCGATCATCGGTGATGACCCCATTTTCCATGGGCACATTGAAATCACATCGAACGAGGACTCGTTTCCCGGTTACCGCGGCATCCTTCACCGTCTTTTTGCCAAAAGCCATGCTTGGAAGTGTACCGCCCAAGCTGAGGAGACCAATGAAAAATGCCCCACCTGCAAAGGTGGGGCATTTAAGGTTCGGTTTCCCGAGAATTATTGGTTCTCGGGAGCGGCAGCTTGGTGCTCCTGGTCTTCCTTCGTCATCTTGGCTTCTTCCTCTTTCGAGTACGATTTTGAACCGCACCCAACGAGGCCAATGCCAAATGAGGCGAGGAGGACAAACAAAATTACTCGGCCCAAGTTCTTGCCCATCCCTTGTTGTCCTTGGCTCCACCCTTGAACTGTCCGTTTTGTCCGGTGTACTTCGTATGCCAGAGTGGCTGAGCTGGGACGACCTTGACGCTTGAGTCGGCATACTGCACGACCGCCTTTCGGCCCGTCATGAGTCGCTCGCGCACTTGCTTGCTTGATGCTGTGATTGTCGAGCCGTCCAGAGGACCCTGTCCAATCTCTGCGGATCCGTAGATGCCGATGAACTCAGATCCACCGGTTGCGAAGGCAGTGGCATATTGTGGTGGCCGAACAATTTGCTCACCGGTGATAAAGATAATGGTTTGGGAAACCGACTGGAGTTCCGTCGATACAGCTGGCGTATTGTAGGTTGTGCTGGCAAACTCAGCGAAGAGGGCCGGGTCACGGGACACGCATGATGCTGCGGTTGGGTTGACTCCCAAGCACGTGGATGAGTATCCGCCGACGCCCCACACGTTGTACGCAAACGTGTTGCTTACCGGCAACCGAAGCGGCTTGCTGAGCGGGTCGGCCCAAATGTCCCTAAGTTCGCCTGATGTCAAGTTCGCGCCGTTCTTGATGTAAGGATTGAGAAGACCTGGGAACATGTTGGACAATGCAAAAATGTCGTTCGAGGTCGCCCCTGGGAAACATCCGGCAGAGAATGGAGGGAACCGATCTTCGTTATCGGAAAGATACAGTTGAACCCCAACACCGATGTTTTTCAGGTTCGAAAGGGTCTGCGTCTTCTTAGCAGCTTGCTTAGCTTGGGCAAAGACAGGGAAAAGGATGGCGGCCAGAATCGCGATGATCGCGATTACGACCAAAAGTTCAATAAGAGTAAACGCGCGACGTCGCGCTGTAAAAGAATTCATCAATGATCTCCGTATAAGGGCTATGGGCACGTTTCGTTGCGCACCGCTTTCATTTTAACCCAAACTTCCCTCATTTGAGCCTAATTTTCTTTTGTTCTTAAGAATCGAGGTCGAAAGGTCCAGGGCGAGGGCAAAATTGAGTTCGAACCCGTTGATCCGGGAGGACCCCACTGTAATCAACTCGCCGCATTGGGTATCCTTTTGACTCCGCCCGGGCGTGGCTCAATGGATAGAGCATCAGTCTTCGGAACTGAGGGTTGGGGGTTC
>CAZBXR010000050.1:0-17759 GCA_964496145.1 uncultured Chthonomonas sp.
GAATTGGAACCGCACTCGAATTTCGACGCGACCGAGGTACTGCTGGGTAGCCTCAAGCACCTCAAGGAAGACGTCAAAGACGTCACCATGGGTATGGAGTGCGGTATCACCTTCGACAACTGGGAAGGATTCCAGGAAGGCGATATCATCGAGGTCTTCGAAACTGTCCAGGTCAACGACTGATCTGAACCTGCTAAGACAAGAAGAAGCCCGATCCAATTTGGATCGGGCTTCTTTCGTAAGGAGTCTGCTGTTCGCTTACTTGGACTTTAGTCGTCGTGCAACTGCAGCGAGGCCGAGACCGAGAGCAGCCATGGTGGCAGGCTCTGGAACTGGCTGTGCGTCGATCGAAACGTTGTCGACGAAAGCGGAGGACGAGAGAGCGACGTCTGTCGTGACTCGGAACTCAAGCGTTTGCACGCCAGTACCCATGAACGAACTCACGGTGTAGGACTTCGCGCTGATTCGCTCAACACCGTTTGCACCGGCGCCGATGTCAATCGTGTCAAGGACGGTCGTTCCGATCTTCACAGTGAAGAAGTCGTAGGTTGGGTCTTCGTTACCATCAAAGTCCGAGTAGTCGAACGTGAGGGTAGCTGTACCAGCCAGCGAACCAAAGTTGATGGTTTGCGTGATGATGTCGTTCGCGTTGTTGTATCCGCCGAGCCAAGCGTAGTCGTTGTTTGGATCAGCACCAAACGAAAGAACGCCGTGGTTGGAGATGATGAAAGCAGGAGGGCTGTTTTCTACCCAAGGAGCGATTCCGCCCTCGAAGTCGCCGTTTGAGACGAGTTGGATTGCCGAAGCAAAGGAGGAGGATGCTGCAAGTACAGCAAGGCCAATCAATTTGTAACCGTTCTTCATTTTCTTTCCTTTCGTGAACAAGTAGTTCCAAGCAGAATAAACTCCGCTTGAATCTATATACTATCACAAAAGGGGCCATGCATGAACTTTAGGTTGGAAAACTAGTAGTATTACTGTCTTCATCAAGCCAACGGTCGGACTGCCCTTAGCTTTTCGCTGAGGGCAGTCCGAAGGCCAAGCCCCTAGAATGGGGGGCTTACTTAGACTTTCGTCGTCGAGCCACGGCGGCGAGACCAAGACCAAGAGCGGCCATTGTGGCTGGCTCAGGCACGGCTTCGACCGAATAGTCGTCCCATGCAACGTTCACTGCCGTGCTTGCAATCCCTGCGGGGCTACCGGTGAAGATGTCCATGTCGGAGAAGTTCGTCGCGACCGAGGTACTGCTCTTCGAACTTCGGTTCGAGCATTCCCTTTACGGCGCGCTCGATGTCCTCGATGAGTTCGTAAATGATCCGGTAGGTTCGAATTTCGACGCCCTTCTTCTCCGCTTCCGCCTTGGCTTGACCTTCTGGCTTTGAGTTAAAGCCGACCACGATGGCGTCCGCTGCGCTGGCGAGGAGAATATCACTTTCCGTGACCGAGCCCACCGCCGCGTGAATGACCTTCACTTTGACCTCTTCGTTCTCGATCTTCTCGATCATGCCTCGGACAGCTTCCACCGATCCTTGCACGTCGGCCTTCACAACCAAACAGAGATCCTTTCGCTCTCCAGCGTTCAGTTGCGCCTTCAAGTCACGGAAGCTGATCTTTCGCTGCGGGCCACTGAGGCTTGCGACTCGAGCCTTATCCGCTCGTTCTTCAGCGATTTCACGAGCCGTACGCTCATCGGCGGCAGGTTCGACGGTGTCGCCTGCGCCGGGAACATTCTCAAGACCCAAAATCTCGACCGGCATGGATGGACCGGCTTCCTTCATTCGAGAACCGGTGTAGTCCGTCATCGCCTTGATACGGCCATAGGTGCTTCCAACCAACACCGCATCTCCGACCTTGAGTGTTCCGTTTTGAACCAGGATGGTCGCGACTGGACCGCGGCCCTTGTCGATCTTGGCCTCGATAACAACACCCTTGAAGGTTCCCTTCGCGTCGGCCATCAGCTCCATGACTTCAGCCTGCAGAAGGATCATTTCCAACAGACTCGGGACGCCTTCGCCAGTCATCGCGGAGACGTTACAGGTAATCGTTTGTCCGCCAAAAGCTTCGGCAACAACTTCATGTTGCATCAACTGCTGAAGAACCTTGTCTGGGTTCGCATCGGGCTTGTCGCATTTGTTTACCGCAACAATCATCGGCACGCCCGCGTTTTTCACGTGGCTAATCGCCTCGATGGTTTGAGGCATGATGCCGTCATCGGCGGCGACGACCAAAATCGCAATATCGGTGACCTGGGCTCCCCGGGCTCGCATGGCGGTAAACGCCGCGTGACCAGGAGTATCGAGGAACGTGATAAGGCCCTCTTTCAGCTTTGCTTGGTAAGCACCGATGTGCTGGGTGATCCCACCCGCTTCCTTTGCTGCAACGCCCGTCTTTCGGATGTAGTCAAGCAGGCTGGTCTTCCCGTGGTCAACGTGCCCAAGAATGGTGACAACCGGCGGCCGGCGAACTCCAGCCTCCTCGGCGGCCTTCGCCCCTGCCTTTTTGGCGGGAGCGGCCTTCGGTTCGGGGACACCCCACTTCACCGTGTATCCAAAGACATCGACCAATTTTTCGGCAACATCTTCTTTGAGCGATGTGGTGAGGGTGGCCATCACCTTCAGCTTCGCGACAAGCGCCTTTTGCACTTCGGGCTGAGGGACGCCGAGCGCATTCGCGATGTCTCGCGGAGTGGCACCGGGCGCAAGCATCACTTCTTTCGATCCCGCGACCGAAGAGAGAGCTTCCTTGACAAGTTCGAGGATATCTGCATCGGCTTCAAACTTCCCTCCTTCGAACTCGACTCCGAGGTCTCCAAGCACACTTTCCACCTGACCAGGCAAAACCTTGCACTCTTTGGCGATGTTTGAAACTTCTACGATCATAATCTGCTGACTCACTGAACCTCTTTCAAGAACAAATTCTTGGCGTCTTCTATCAAGGAAGACGAAATGGGACGACGAAGCGCATGCGACATGAGTTTTTCTCGCATCGCTCGCTCAAGACAGGCTTTCGACCGGCATAAGTACGCAGATCGACCAACCCCTTTCTGGGGGGCGGAACTCCAACCCTCGGCGCTGAGCCGCAGACGAAATAGGCTGGCCTGGGGTGCCTTAGCGCGGCACCCTAAGCAGGTCCTTATCGGAGGGTTTGGCGGAAGAGAATGCACGGTCTCATTGCTCCCCGCCTTCTGGCTTATTCTTTGCCGCATTGGCTTCCGCCGCTTGCGACTCACTACGAATATCGAGCTTCCATTCCGTCAATCGGGCGGCGAGCCGGACATTTTGTCCGCCCTTGCCGATTGCGAGTGAAAGTTGACCATCGGGAACGACGACGTGAGCGCTCTTATTCTCTTCGTCGAGCCGGATCCCGTTGACCTTGGCCGGAGAAAGTGCATTCACGATGAAGGTCTTGGGGTCATCGCTCCAAGGAACGATGTCCACCTTCTCGTCCATCAATTCTTCGACGATGGTTTGCACTCGGCTTCCCCGAGGTCCGACACATGCGCCCACCGCATCGACTCGGTCATCGGTCGAGTGGACAGCGATTTTGCTGCGTTGACCTGGCTCTCGAATGACACCCTTGATCTCGACGATGCCGTCTTGAATTTCTGGCACTTCGAGTTCGAACAACTTCCGAAGAAGGTTCGGGTGAGTTCGGCTCACCACAACCTTGAGTCCTCGGCGACCGTCTTCTACGCGCAGCACAAAGACCTTCATGCGGTCGTTGGAGCGATAAGGCTCGGTTGGCACCTGCTCGTACTTCGGCAACTCGGCTTCCACCTTGTTCACTTGGACGTAAACGGTGCTCTCTTCTCGGCGAGTGACGGTACCGGAGATGATATCGTTGAGCTTGGCGGAGAATGTGTCGTGAATCTTTCGATTCTCGGCTTCTCGAAGCTTTTGATACAAAACTTGCTTTGCAGTAGTGGCGGCAATTCTTCCGAATTGGTTCGGGTTCACTTCAACGTCCACGAAATCGCCGATTTCCGCCTTTTCGTTTCGGCGTCGAGCTTCGATCAGGCTCATCTGGAGCGATGGGTCCATCACTTCCCCGACGACCTCTTTCTCGATGTAACAGGTCCAACCCTTCTTGCCATCCAAGTTGACGGCAACGGTTCCCTCGCGTGCCCCTACGTACTTTTTGTACGAGGCCGCGATGGCTTCCTCCAGGTCTTGAATGAGCTCCTGGACCGGTATGTCTCGCTCCTGGGCGATTTGGTTCAAACCTGCTAAGATATCCACTCTATTTTGTTCTCCACTATAATTTCTACGTCTGCCTTGCAGAAAAATGAAACTTCCTGCTACAAAAAAAGACGGCTAATGCCGCCGTTTTCGGGCATCGCGAATTGTCCGTACATTTTAGCATAATAAGCCTGTCCCCGGCAAGGACTCCGGGGTTGAATGAAACTGTATGACTGTATTTCTCCACGGACTTGAAGTCTATGCCTACCACGGCTGCTCCGCCGCCGAGCAAGAGCTGGGGCACCGCTACGTCATTGACGTTGATGTCGAGGCTGAAGATGGGAGCCAGTTTTCTGACAAGATTGAAGACGCCGTCGACTACGCCAAACTTGGATTCCTTATTCAAGAAATCGTGCTTGCTGAAAAGCATAATACTGTTGAGATTGTGGCGCGGAAAACCCTCACAGCCCTGTTCAAGGAGTTTGATCGCGCACAAAGCGCGACGATTCGAATCGCGAAGAGATTTCCACCGGCGCCGCTCATTGCCGAGTTCGTGGGGGTGAGTCTTCACCTCCGCCGCGACCAGATTGACTTGTGACAACGGTTCTCTTCCTCGCCGCCGGGAGGGGGTCGCGATTTGGGGGCCCGAAGCCGTTTGTCCGGTTGGAACCGGGCTCCGAAGAATGCCTTTTGTCGCTCAATGCGTCGAGGGCTTCAAGGGTTTTTTCCGAAAGCGTGTGCGTGGTGTTGTCGCCGGAAAGCGAGTTTGTCGCAGACGTGCATCGGCTTCGCGGATTCCGGCGTGTCGATGTGCGCTTCCAGCTGCCCCTCGCAAAGGGCGACTCGCATCTCCCTGGTGGAACCGCTTATGCGGTCCTTGAGGGGTGGCCCGCTGATGCCTCCGTGCTCGTCGTCGCCAATGGGGATGACTTGTACGATGAAGAGGCTTGGGATTTGGCCCGAGGTTTCATTTCCAACCCGCGTGACATCGGGGCCGTGGTGTTTCGGGCTCATGCCACGGTCCCTCACGAGGGGGCGGTGAACCGAGCCGTCGTTCGCTTGGCAGAACCCGAACCGACCACCATGATCGATATTGAGGAGGTTTACGGAATCGAGCGACGGGGCATGAGATTGATGGGATTTGATGCCGCAGGGATGCCGATGGAAGTCCTTTCGGACGCTCTCGTCTCCATGAATCTCTGGGTGTTCCCCGCCACCTTTCGAGAGTTCTTGGAAGCGGCCGTAAAGCGGCATCAAGCCGCCGCCGAAGGGTCTGTGGACTGGAGAGAACTGCTTATTCAAGATGTCGTTCGCGCTTGGATCTCTGCCACGAATGGCCGCGTCCGCACCTCCATCTGCGAGGGAGAGTGGTGCGGATTGACCCACCCCGAAGACCTTGCCCGATTGTCTAGTTTTGTGAGATACGCTCCAAAACGTCGTGTCCTCCGAGAGTTCTCCATCGACTGGCCGCTCCTCGACTTGTTTCCGTTTGACGGGGATTCCTTCGAGGCGGTGTTCGATATCGGAGGGCACCCGACCTCCTTCATTCTCGGGCACTCGCCTTCGGCGGAAGACGCGGCCTTTGAGTTCGACCTCATCCAGCGGTATCGAACAGCCACAAACTCGCATCACTTCCCCCCGAACGATTGCCTTTGCCGAGTCCTGTCGAGGACTGGCCAACCCTTCGTCTTATCTGAGGAGAAGGTGTTCGTTCTCACTCACAAACTGAGTGGAGTGGCCCCTTCTCCCACTCCCGCGACGGAGCAGGCCGCCTACGACTTGGCGTATCGATTTGCAACTTTTGCCCGAGAGATTCAAGCGCCCGATCACGACGACAACGTGCTGCTGCTCCATGCCGATCCAAAGCCTTCTCGAATACTGGTCGACCTCGCGTCTGGAGTCCCCCTCGCCGTGAATGGCCTGCGCCATTACACCCTTCTGCCTTTCGACGAAGAGCTCCGCCGGCTCTTGCCGCATCTGCCCGCCCACGTTCGACAGGCGGCCGCAAAGGGATACCAAAAGGGGTGGGCCGGCAAACTGCCACAAGACTGCATCGACGCGCTGGGGTACCTTCCCGGGTAATGAAGTTGTGCCGATTTGAGCTTTTGGAAGCGGAGGGAATTGCCCGCTCCGGCATTTTTCACGAGAATAAGGTGTACGAGACGAATGGCGAGAAGGCCATCGGGATTCATGACGTCAGCAAAGTCAAGTTTTTGCCCCCGGTGAGCAAACCTCCCACAATTCGTTCTTTTCGACCCGATGGAACCTACGAGTACCTGAGCAATGCGACTTTGCTTGGCCCTCTCCACACGTATACGACCCCGGAAGGGATCGGCGAGTTGGAGATCGAGGCGAGAGTAGCCGCCGTGGTAAAGGATCGAGGCGAGAACGTAACCCAGGATGAGGCTCACGGATTCCTCCTTGGCTTTACGAACTGCATTCGATTCACGCACCGAGTCGACGGGCTGCCCCAAGACCTCGGCATCGCCATCGGTCCCTTTCTCCATACTCTCGAAGACTTCAAGGAATATGACGAAGGCGGACATGCCCCTATTTCTTGGCGCTGGGAGTTCATTGTTGGGAAAGAACAAAGATTTGCAAATGAAGAGGCAGACTCACTGGAGCCACTGAAAGCCATCGAGCTAGCCTCAAGAACGAACGCAGTCCAATCAGGAGATCTCTTGCTCCTGCCGCCGTTCTCCCACCCTCCCCTCTCTGAAACGAGCCTTGACCGAAACATTTTGCCAGGGGATGACGTGGCCATCGGTTTTGAACGGCTCGGTTTTCTTCTTATCCACGTAGAATAGATCGGATTTCCATCATGAGCGAAATAGAAAAGATAGTCCTTGACAATGGCGCGCGCATTCTGCTTGAGCCCAACGAACAGGTTCGGAGCGCGGCCGTAGGGCTGTGGTGCCAAACAGGCAGTCGACACGAGCGAGAAGGTGAAGAGGGGATCACCCACTTCATTGAGCACATGCTGTTCAAAGGCACGACCTCTCGCACCGCTCGGGAAATCGCCGAAAGTGTCGAAGGCCGGGGTGGAGTGCTCAATGCTTTCACCGATAAAGAGCAAACCTGCTACTACTGTCGAGTCTTGGGCGACGACGTGGTGAATGGCCTCGAAGTGCTGGGCGACATGCTCACCAACTCTCTTCTCGATCCTGAAGAGATCACTCGAGAGTGCGGAGTCATTCAGGAGGAGATCAAACGGGGCGAGGATGAGCCTGGCGACCATGTCCACGAACTTCACATTCAGGGGAGATGGGAACCTCACGAACTCGGAAAGCCGATCATCGGCACCAGTGAATCGGTCGCGAGTTTCCGCCGCGAGCACTTCACAAGTTATCTTGACCGTCAGTATCGGTCCGAAGCGATTGTTCTCGGCATTGCCGGTTACATGGACCGTGACGAAGTCCTCAAGGTGGCGGTTCCGCTCCTCGAATCGCTCCCTTCAGGAAGGACTAAGGTCGAACATACTGCTCCTCCTAGCCGCGTGCAGCGGCAAGAGATTGGAAAGGATGTGGAGCAAGTCCACTTCTGCATCGGGACCGATGGTTGCTCCATCACCGATCCCCGGCTGTACACCTACGCGGTGCTCGACAGCATCCTCGGGGGCGGCATGAGCGGGCGGCTCTTCCAAGAGGTTCGCGAGCGTCGAGGTCTGGCGTATTCGGTGGGAAGCTACACCCTCTCCTACTCCTCGGCGGGCCTCTACACAATTTACGGAGGCACGGGCAAGCAAACCTGGGGCCAAGTGCAGGATGTCATTCACAACGAACTCGAAAAGATCCGTACGGAAATCGTGGCGAGCGAAGAGCTGGATCGAGTCAAGCGGATGATCAAGGGCAACATGGTCCTCGCTCTCGAAGGCATGAACAGCCGCATGGCGCGCATGGTCAAGAACGAACTCAACCATGGCCGAGATGTAACCATCGACGAGACGATGGCGAAGGTCGATGCCGTGACTGCCGAGCAAGTTCGCGATCTTGCCCAAGAGATCTTTGCCCCCGAACGACTCTCTCTGACCGCGATCGGTCCTTTTGCCTAGTGAGTCCAAAGTCGGTTGTCCCGCAAGTCGATTGGACGCAGTTTGTGCGTCTCGCCTCGCGGGCAAAGAGTTTCGATCATCTCGCCGGCGAGCTGGCTCATTTGGCAAAACACTCGTGTGGCGCCGATGAGGCGGACATCTTGTTTTTGCACGACGAGGAGCTTCGTCTTTGCGCAAGCACCATGTATCCAGAATACGTGGGCCGGCTTCGGGTGAACCCCCGGCTAGGATTGACCGGAAAGGCCATGCAGTCGGGCACCACTGTCGTCGTGAAGAAGGACCTGTGCAAGCACCCGAGCTTTCAGCAATTCACCGGCTACGATGAACAGGGGTTCCAGAGTGGCGTTTTCTTGCCTTTGGTCAATGAATCTGACCAAAGTGGTGTCCTGATCCTTCGGCGGGAGAAGGCCTGGACCCCCAGTGCCGATGAACTCGCTCTCTTCTCCGCCATCGGCAATGCCGTAAGCGGGTTATTGCACGCGTATCATGCGGCCTTCCAAGCGGGTTCGGCGGCCAGCCGCCGAATAGGCGCTGTGAGTCAGGTTGCAGAAAACATCAACCGCTCGCCGTACCTGGAGGAGATTCTGCAACTGCTTGTGAGCCTCACCGCTCAACAGTTTCAGTACAAGGTGTGTACCGTCCGTCTCCTTGACGAATCGAACCAGGAATTGGTGCTGAGAGCCACCCAGGCCCGGAGCAAGGGGTACCAACGGAAGCGGGCGATCAAGCTGGGAGAGTCGATTGCGGGCCGGGTCATCGTGGAGCAAAACTCCATCATCATCAACGACGTCCAGGCCGAGGAAGATTACATTGGCCACGACCTCGCGGTGGAGCAAGGACTCCGCTCGATGATCTGTGTGCCCCTCCTCGTCCAAGACCGCGCAGTGGGGGTGATCACCTGCTATACCGACATCGTGAGAGAGTTTGAGGCCGATGAAGTCCAGGCGCTCGAAACCATTGCGAAACAGGCCGCCGTGACCATCGAGCACGCCAAGCTGCAGGTTCGGCACACGCTGATGCAGGAGATGCACCACCGCGTGAAAAACAACTTGCAGCAGGTGGTTTCCCTTCTCCGTCTGCAGCTGAGGCACCGCCATTACACAAGCATCGAGCATGCAATCACCGATTCTCTCAACCGAATCGTGGCGATCGCGAGTGTTCACGACCTGCTCAGCCGTGAAGATCTAGATCACGTGGGGCTGAAGTCCATTGCGGAAACCTTGGTCCACCACCAACAACAGTCGTTCATTTCGCCCGATAAACGGATTCAATTCGATGTTCGGGGCGACGAGGTGAGGCTGAACATGACGCAAGCCAACCAGATTGCCCTCGTTCTCAACGAGCTTATTTCCAATGCCGTCGAGCACGGTTTTCATGTCTCGAACCAGGGCGAGATGCATGTGAACATCGAGGACCTCGATGATCGAGTGGGGGTTTGGGTGAGCAACAACGGGGACCCCGTCGCCGAAGACTTTGACCTCTCCGAAGATGGGCACCTGGGGCTCCAGATAGTATCAAACCTTGCTCGAGCGCTCGGGGGGCAGTTCAAACTGGAAAACCGTCTTGGCTGGACGGTCGCGGAAGTTATCTTCACCCGACAAACCAGCGAGTGATTCCTGCCCCTGGCCGGTTGAACGACCAGGGATACAGGCACTCATGATCCAAAAAGATCGTGACCGGGCTTAATCGCCGGCTTGGTTGTAACCGTCGCTGAGAATGAAGTAGTCCAACAAGTCCACGGCCGAGTCCTTATTGAAATCTGCGTTCACATTGTAGGCAGCCTCGCCGAATACTGTGTTGTAGCTATCGCTCAGGTCAAAGTAATCGAGGAGGTCCACCGAGTCATCGGCATTCGCATCGCCATTCACCATCGTAGCGGAAAGGTCGAGCGATCCCGATGTTGGAAGCGTGACGATTCCAAGAGACTTCGTCAAGAACGTATTGTTCTGTGTGCCGTGAATTGGAACCAACTTGAGCGTGTAGGACCCTGGATTCCCTGTGTAGAAGCTAATCTTTCCGGTGCCATCGACAATGACTCGCTCGGTCGCAAGCACGCCGAGGCCGCCATTGATGGTTTGGACCTCAAATTCCATCCCTTCTGCGCTGTAATCTCCCGAAAGAGGATTCAGATCGATGTTCACTTGAGCCCATCCCGCCGGGATCGCCTCTAGAGAGTATGCCCATGACCCCATTCCGATGTTGTTTCCATCGGCCTTTCCATAGGTAGCAAAATCAACTCGGTATTGGCCCGGGGGCATCGACCACGATTGATCAAGGGATGTGTTTCCGCCGATGAAGACCTTGTAGATGACCCAGCTACTTCCATTCCAGGCATACATGAACCCGTCGCCTCCATTGAGGTGCGAAACTCCGACCTCGGTTTGGCTGGCAATGAGGCGCATGGTATTCGTGGCCGTGGTTGTAAATGTGAGGCTTTGAACCGTGTTCGCCGACACGGTGGATGTCGCCCCCGTTTGGATCGTCGTCACGTTCACCAATCCTTTACTGAGGATCTTTCGGGCGTTGGTCATAGGGCCGACGCAGCGATACCAGTCGCTGACATCCCAAGTCGTGCGTGCCGACCAGTGATTGTTGGTAGGAGGATAAAATCCTGAGCCCTCGCTAAAGGAGGCGGTCCGAACCGCGTCTGAATCGAGAATCGAGTTCGAGCCTCCTATGCCATTGTCTTGGCGCACGTCTCCGGCATACCCGTATAAGAAACTCCAGGTGTGCGCCGAGGAGCGATTTGTGAGATTCATCTGGGCGCTCACACCTGCAGCGGTGCCGACAAGAGCGCATAACAAGAGAGATTTTTTCATGAGTCTTTTCCGGGACGGACCGATTCATTTATCGCGTGGGCCGTCTCCAGATTTATGATATGACAAGAATCGTCACAAATCCGTCACAAAATCTCTAACTAGCATTTGCGCCAGGCCCTTTCCATGGAAAAGCCTCAAGCATCGTCTTGACCCAATCCACATCTTCCGACAGAGGATTCGCCAAGAATTCACGCACAAGAAGGAGACCATCAATTCTGGCTCGGACCTCGATGACGCCCGCCATTGCCGCAACGGCACCAAAGTAATCACCGATCTTTTGGCTCTGTATGGGGAGATTCTCTACGAGCGCAAGCTGCTCTCGAAGCTGGACAAGCACGTTATCGATGAATCGGATCCGCTCTTCGGGATTGATGATGCCGAAGTAATACATCCGCAGTCGGACGAGGTCGGCAGAATGGGCGACATCACTCTCGGGAATGGGCTTGAGAAGCCACTGTCGGAGTTCCTCGTTCCCTGCCGCGGTCGTCTGAATGAGGTCCTTGGCCGGGTCGGTAACCTCAATCAGGCCAAATTTCAAAAGTCGCTTTGAAATCGAATACGTCGTGCCGGCTCGACTTTTATAATAGGTTGAGGCGGCCGAAGAAAGCTCCTTCATGACTCTGTACGTCGTACACGGACCGCACTGCCAAAACAACCCGAGGACCGTCATTTCGAGCGCCGAGAGCTTCCGATCTTTCACCAATCGAAACTCCTTCTAGGATTGATGGAACAAAACGAGCGAGCTAAAAAGGTATTACAATAAGTAACAGGCACTATCATGATTGTCACAGCTACTCTTATTCTAGCCCTTCAGCAAACTGTCTCGGGACCTGCTCCCCACATTGAATTGTCTCTTGCCGCCCCAAAAAAGTCCGTAAACTTGAGCTACGCGGCACAAAATTCCGTTCCTACATTGGGTGATTTGCCGATCATTGGCAAATACTTTGTCAAGTCGGCGACTTCAAGCGCGCCTTCAGAACCCCTCCCCCGGCGCGGCTCCTTGGGGCTCGAGCTTTCTGGCCTGGGAGCGAGTGAAGCCGCCAAATACGGCCTTCAACCCGGACAAGGGGCCACCGTAAGCAAGGTATTGCCTGACTTGACCGGCGCAAAGATCGGCCTAAAACCAAGCGACTTCATTTTGAAGATGAACGGGCAACCCTTTGAGATCCCTGCCATCCCAAAAATGATGCGAACCACGGTCGCGGGAAAGACCGTGAAGCTGGACATCGTCCGAGACGGGAAAACGATGACGATCGAAGGGACTCTTGTCGAGAAGCCTCGCGATCCCGGCAATGAGAATTATTCTGTGCAGTACAGCCATGTGGTGAGCAATGGCCTTCGAATGCGCACCATCATCACCACCCCGAAGAAGCCGGGTAAGCACCCAGCCCTGTACTTTATCCAAGGCTTCTCGCCCAACTCCTACGATTATGTAATTGAGGGGCCTCCCGCACTCAACCGGATCAATTGCCGCTTGCTTTCTGAGTTTGCCAACAACGGATACGTGACCTATCGAGTTGAAAAGATCGGCGTGGGAGACAGCGAAGGTGGGCCGTTCGAAGAAGTGGACTACACCACCGAGCTTGATATCTACCGCCAAGGACTGAAGGAGCTGAAGGCTCTCGATACGGTCGACACGAAGAACATTTTTATCTTCGGTCACAGCATGGGAGGCGCCTTTGGCCCGATGATCGCGAGCGAGAACCCGGTACGAGGCATTGCCACCTTTGGCACCGCAGCTCAAACTTGGTTTGAGTACTTCATGGATATCAACCGCGACCAATCGGCTCTCGGTGGGGCCCCTCTCGAGGCCATCGACGATTCCGCCCGCATCACGGCACGCGCGATGAGCTTGGTCCTGAACGAGGGCATGTCGGCCGACGACATCAAGAAATCAAAGCCAGACCTCGCCCCTGTCGTGGATAGCATTTTCCCGAACGGACGCCTGATGGACAAGACGCTCGTCTATTGGCGGCAGCTGAATCAAGTCAACTTCCCCAAGGTTTGGGCAAGCCTTGATGCGCACGTTCTGGCCGTCCACGGTGTGAGTGACTTCGTGAGCTATGCCAAGTGCCACAAGATCATTGCAGACGTGGTGAACAAAAAGAATCCCGGTTTCGGCAAGTATGTCGAGCTTCCAAACTCAGACCACCTGATGAACGGATGGGCCACAGAAGCTGAGAGTCACAAGAATTGGCCCAACGGCACGTGGGATCACGGCTTTACAAAGCTCCTTTTTGACTGGACGAAAGAAGTCATGGCGAAAGAACCTAAGTAACACCTCTTCTCCCTAGGCGAAAGAAATGGCTTGCCCCAGAGAATTCCTCTGGGGCCTTTTTCTGTTGAAGTAGACTCCGGGAATGTACAAGGTCTTGTTTCTCAGCCCCATGATCCCATCGGACCGCCCGATGGAGACAGCCGCCTTTTTCGGGGAGGCTCTTGGGTTCAACATCAAGTCATTCGACGAGGAATATCACATTTGCGAGAGAGACGGAATGAGCGTGCACATCCAGCCCGCCGGTGAGAACATCGGCGAGATGTCTATCTACATCGAGGTCGACCACATCGATGGGCTTTGGACCGAGATGGAGCCAAAAGTGGCTCACTTGCGGCACAATGCCCCGTTTGATCGGCCGTACGGTATGCGGGAGGTGCATGTCGACGTCCCCGCCACCAAGACGATGCTCTTCCTTGGGCAGAGCCTATGATCGCTTTCTTCGTTTGAGGGTGGCAAGGATTCCCAGGCCCAGGGCCGTCATCGTCCCTGGTTCAGGCACAGCCTGGACGAGTTCGAACGACCAGTCGCCTGATCCTGCCGAAAAGTTGTTGAACGAGCCTCCCCCCACCGAGGCACTCGCGCCGCCAAAGGCGACAATCTCGTAAGAGTTTCCGGCCGTGAGGGTGATGGGCTCGGCATTCAGGCCGTCATTCCCAAACAGAAAGAGGACCGAGCCTCCGTTCTCTCGGAACTCGAACGTGGCAGTTCCCCGATCCTGCTTTAAGACACTTGCCGTCAGGAAATAGGTCCCGGTCGCGGCGACCCCAAACGAAACGTTGAGGCTGGACCGCACGGCCGAAGAGGCCTCTTCTGTATCTGGGTCAAGAATGCTCGCGTTGGCATCGGCATGACCCGAACCCTTCAGCATGCTCGCGTTCAAAACGGAGTTCTGCGTTGCGAGGGGAAAACAGGAGATATTGCCAAAAGATACAGGAGCGGTGGCAGACTTGACGAAAGACCCGAACCCCGGGGCGATTTCCGTCTTGGAGTCGGTTCCGCTGCTGACCCCATCCGTGCCGGTGGCGTTTGCCACCACACGACGGTCTTGGGTGCCCATGATGAATTGTGCATGGGCAAATCCGGTGAGGGCCACAAACGCGACAATCAGGCCTGCCTTCGCCTTTTGAAAAGATAACTGACTCATTTTTTCTCCTTTGAGGCCTTCGCAGCAGAAAGCACTGATTAAGTGTATCGTGACTTCGGCTCGGTAAGTTCCAATTCGTTTGAACGAAACGAACGTCTTGGTCAGATGATCCGCACAAGTTCAAAAGGGGGCAACCGAAATGTCTTCGGTAGCCCCCTTTTGATGCATCTGCCCTCGGGCCGTTACACTACCGAGAACTTACCTTCGGCTTTGTGATCGCCCATCGAGAGCTTGACGGTGTATTCGCCCGGCCGAATGAAGAACTGCTGGATCCATGGCTCTTCGCCTTTGTCCCCCAGTTGGTACCACTCTTCCGGAACGAGATCCCATGTGACTCTGTTGTGCCCAGGAGCCATGCCCCCGCTGAGTTTCTTCAACACGTTGCCCTTGGCGTCTTCGACCGAAATCGAGACGGGGTCTCCGGTGAACTCCTTCACCCAATAGTCGATTCGGAGGCCAGACGGGGGATTGGCTCCTCGGAACATCTTGTTCGTTCCACTGCCTGGAACTTCCATGTACCTTTGGGGCTTTGCCGGCAAGAGCGTGAAGAGATGGAGTGCTTTTTCCATCACTTCGGCCGTGAGTTCACTCACCCAGTTCGCTCCGTCAAGAATCCAAATGCTGCGCCCGTGGGTACCGAGAATCAGGTCTCGCTCTCTCGGGTGCTGTTGAATGTCGTCGACCGGCACCGTGGGGAACCCCTTGCCGTGGAACTTCACCCACGAACCGCCCCGGTTTACAGAGACGAAGATGCCTTGCTCTGTCCCGACATACAGTACATCCGGGTTGAATTTATCCTCGCGGATGACCTTAACGGTGCGCCCGGCGGGGAGATTTGCCGTGATCGCAGTCCAGGTGGCCCCCAGGTCTTCTGTCACGAGGACACAAGGCGACATATCATCCGATCTGTGGCCATCAATGCTGGCGTAGCATCGAGTCTTCACGTGGTGGCTTGGTTCGAGTCTGGAAACATATCGCCCTCCGACTTCCTTCGGGGTGACATCCTTCCATTTGCCGCCATCGTTCTCGCTCACGTGGATTCTGCCATCGTCTGATCCGGCCCAAAGGAGACCCTTCTTTTGGTCAGACTCCGCGAGAGATACGACGGTGCAGAACGTTTCTGCGTTGCTCCCCTCAGTTTCCATCTTGGCGGGGTCGGCTGTTGTGAGGTCTGGACTAATCTTCTTCCAGACGTCTCCGCGCTTGGTGAGCTTGAATACGTAGTTCCCGGCGTGATAAAGCACCGTTGGGTCATGAGGGCTGATGAAGAAGGGCGAATTCCAGTTGAACCGATGGCGAGGCTCGCCTTCGCGGGCCTCGGGCGCGCAATAAATCTTTTCCGCCGTTTTCAAGTTGACGCGGGTGATGTGTCCGCCTTGCCATTCGGCATAGATCACATTTTCGTCTGTCGGATCGAATGCGGCGTGGAATCCGTCGCCCCAGAACACATCTTGCCAATCGGCGTTTGTGATCCCCGTGTCGGTGGTTCTTCGCGAATCGTCTTTCTTTTCGTTGCGTTGAGTGGCGCTAGGCCCTACCCAAGTTCCGTTATCCTGGAGCCCGCCGATAATGCGATACGGCTCGGACATGTCGAAACCAACGTTGTAGAACTGCCCCGTGGCCATGGTGTTCAAATAGTCCCATGTCTTTCCACCATCAAAGGTTTGGCAAACCCCGCCATCGGTTCCGATGATGATGTTGTCCGAATCGCTCGGATTCACCAAGATGGCGTGGTGGTCGGCATGGAGAATATCGGCAAATCCGCCGCGGAAAGTCTCCCCTCCGTCTTCGCTGATCTCGGTGGTCCACCCAAGCATGAACACTCTTTGGTCGTTGTTGGGATCAAACTTGATTTTGCTGAAGTAGAAAGCCCGTGGTGAGCGGACGCTCAATCGGCGCCAAGTCTTTCCGGCGTCGTCCGATCGGAAGACTCCGCCACCCCGCTGGCGATCGTCGCGAATGGAATTCGCACCGTCTACCGTCGATTCCACTACGGCGATGAGCTTGTTGGTGTCTTTGGCATAGATATCTAGCCCAATTCGCCCGGTTTGCGCGGGAAGTCCACCCGACAGCTTGGTCCAATTCTTCCCACCGTCGGTTGATTTATAAATGCCACCCTCGGGGCCGCCACTTTGCATGCTCCAACCCTTTCTCAGCCGCATATACATCGCGGCGTAGAGCACCTCAGGATTGGTCGGATCCATGATGATGTCGCAGCATCCGGTCTTTTCATCGATGTAGAAAATCTTTGACCAGGTCTTTCCGCCATCCGTGGTTTTGTAGATGCCTCGTTCTTCGTTGTAGCCCCATAGGTGCCCAAGAGCGGCGACGTAGGCGATATCAGGATTGGTGGGGTGAACGGCCATCGCGGGAATATCATGCGTATCGGCAAGACCAAGGTGAGTCCATTTTTTGCCGCTATCCGTGCTCCGGTAGACTCCATTTCCCCAGCTAGAACTGTTTCTTCCGTTCCCTTCGCCGGTTCCTACCCAAACAATCTTTGCTTTGCCTGCCTTCTCGCGATCCTCAACTTTCGTCTCATCGGTCCAACCTGCCCAATCGGCGGGAGCATCGCAACAAACAACCGATCCCAAGCACGATGTCTCCTCTTTATCAAAGAGGGGCTCAAACGTGGTTCCGAGGTTTGTCGTCCGCCAGAGACCACCCGTCGCGTACGCCAAGAAAAACGTCTTGACATTCCCGGGGGCATAGCACATGCTCGAAATTCTTCCCCCCATCACGGCGGGACCGATACTTCGCCAAGGCAATCGCTTAAAATGATCGTCGGCAAGGGTTACATTGGATGTTTTGGGCTCAATTGCCTCTTTCTTGGAAGCCATATCATCCCAGTATAGCCACCTAGAACGGTATCTTTGGGAGAGGGGGGGATGCATCCATAAAACTCCCCCTGAAACTTACCGATATAATAGGATGATGCTTGAATTGATTCAGCAACGAGGTGAACGACAATAAGGCGATTTAGACCACGCCCCCAGAGAGATCCGGGCCCAGATATCAACGAAAGACTTTTGCGCTTCCGCGACGTACGCGTCGTAGGGCAAGATGGCTCGCAGATCGGAATTATGCAAACGCGCCAGGCGCTCAACCAGGCCAGAGAACAAGGGTTCGACCTTGTGTTGGTTGCCGGCAACGCAGAGCCCCCGGTTGTCCGAATTACGGATTACGGCCGACATAAATACGAGACTGCGAAGCGCGAAAAGGAGAATCGCAAGCAAAAAACGGACCAAAAGGGTATAAAGATAGGTCCGCATATCGCGGAAAACGACCT
>CAZBXR010000051.1:0-17435 GCA_964496145.1 uncultured Chthonomonas sp.
TGCGCCAACGATCGTGGAACCATAGCCATTGGTCTGGGTACTCGCGAATGATGTTTTCAAGCCTCTCATGAAAGGCTCGCATAAGGCCCTCGCCCTTCGGGCCATCGCAAGGAACAGGCACCAGGGGCGGTTCGAGGATCATTCGATACTTGCGAGGGCCGACTCGCACACACCAAGCCGTGAGGACAGTGGCTCCGGTTCGCTCCGAAATCACGCCCGGCCCAAGGACCGTCCCGGCCAAATGACCGAAGAACGGGATGTAGACTTCATCAGCGTTTTGATCGGGCAAAATCCCGACAACTTCATTCCGCCGCATCGCTTCGATGGTCGGGCGGGCGGCCGCTCCGCGCGGGATTACCTTTGTCCCACGCATCGAACGAAGCTCGTTCACCATACGATTGAGAGCAACAGAATTCGCATCTCGGGCGATCACATAAAGCTGATTACCCCGTCCAGAGATCAATGCAGAGAATCGTTCCCAGTTTCCAAAGTGGCCGGTGAGGACGATGACCCCCTTCCCTTTCTCAAGCGCCTTGGCGAGGTGCTCCATGCCCTCCACATCTGCTTCTTGCTCGATCAGCTTGGTGCTGCGCTTGTGCATGGTGAGGAAGTCTGTCGTCACCATCCCATAGTGGGCGAAGATTCTTCTCACCAGGCCTGTCCGTTCGTGTTCGGACATGTCGGGAAAAACCAGTTGGAGGTTGGCTATGGCCCTCAGGCGGTGCTTCTTCGAGCCCCACATCATGAGGCGACCTAACCCCCTTCCAATCCCCTCCACCCAATTCTCGGGGACCATACTCATCATGCCTCGGATGCCAATGAGGAGCGACCCTCCCAGGTTGGACATGAACTGACGCCGAGCCTTACGATCCAGAGGAAACCCCCTGAAATGCAGAGATTTTCTGCATGAGTTCGTCCAAAAACCTTGACTTGACAGAGTCGATCATTCGATGTTGGTAATCCATGATGACCCAACGGAACTTCTTCTGCCCGCTATTCTTGCGAATCTTCACCCAATCCTTTGCAGTGGTTACGACCAAAAGATGAGGGTCGAGGATGGAGGAAAGATCAATATCGTGGAGCGAAGCATGATCTCTCAAGTGGACTGCATTTACAACATCAGCCCCTACCTCTCGACGCCAATAGTCTGCAACGCGAGTTCCATGTGCAATGGCGGTGAATACTTGAACGGGTTGGCCAGCAAAATCAAATGGATTCACACCGATGCCCCGGGCATCTTTGGCAAAATACTCCTTGATTCGGTCCCGCTCGGGAACCAAGAAATCGACTTCCGATTCCAAGCTTTTCCTCGCTCGGATCTCGCCATACGGGAGGAAAAGTTCCTCGACTCCATCCACCTGAAGAAGAATCGAGACATGGGGTTCCAGGCGGTGATGTTGGAGCCCATCATCCAGCACCATGACAGACCCTGGATACTTCGCCGCACAGAGTGTTGCGAGTTTCAACCGTTGGCGTCCCACGAAAAATGGGACTTTGGGAAACGCATCTCGCAGGAGCGCGGTTTCGTCTCCCCACTGCGCCGCATCTACCACTCCGACCGGGCACTCCGGCTCACTGCCCTGCCGCCGATATCCGCTGGTGCATAGCGCCACGGGCACTCCGCGTTGAATGAGTTCGCCGGCAAGCCACCGGACAAAAGGAGTCTTTCCGGCCCCTCCCACGAGACGGCTCCCCACGACCACGGTGATGCAGTCCGCATGACGCCGAAAGGGGCGCAGAATACGTTCATGGGCGGCTGCACCGAAACCAAAGAGCCCACCGAGAACCCTCTTCAGGTTTTCGCCCCCTGATACGACCATAAGCGCTTTACATTGATCTCGTGCATTGTTTCGGCCTCGGGGGTCTCGACGACAATCGGCACATTTTCAAACCGCTCATCGTTTACAAGGCATTGAAACGCAACCGGGCCAATCTCCCCTAGTCCGATTTCCTCATGCCGGTCCCCACGACTCTCGAAGGGTTTCTTCGAATCATTGCAGTGAATACATTTGATTTTATCCAGGCCAATGATTCGATCAAACTCTGAGAACGTAAAGGCATACGCTTCGGGGGTTCGAAGGTCGTACCCTGCGGCAAAGATATGACAGGTATCGAGGCAGACAGCTAACCTGGGGTGCCCTCCCACCAGATCAAGAATTTTCGCAATCTGCTCAAAATGCCAATTGAGAACCGTCCCTTGTCCAGCAGTGGTCTCCATGAGGAGCGTGACATCGTCCGGGGCCTCCTCCAGAATCGATTTCGCCATTTCCGCCACGCGTTGCATTCCAACTTCTTCCCCTTGCCCCACATGCGCGCCCATGTGTGAAACAACCAGAGGAATCCCGTACGTATGACACCGAATCATCTCTCGGAGTAGCCCCGCACGGCTCTTTTGTCGCAGCTCTTCATCAGGCGCGGCCAGATTGATAAGATAGCTGTCGTGGCTGACAACGGGAGTGCCGGGGACCTCCGCCACTGCCGCTCGAAAGCTAGAAACTTGCTCCTCGGTGATCTCCTTCGCATTCCAGGTCTGAGGACTACTCGTGAAAACCTGAATTGCGGTGCACCCGATCGCCCGCCCCCGTCGAACCGCTTCGCCGAGCCCTTTTCCGGTCGGCATATGGGCGCCAATATAGCGCGGCAGGCTCAAACAACAAGCTCCTGCACACGGCCATTCGACAAACTGGCATAGGCAGCTTCTACGATGCGGGTGGCGGCTAAGCCATCGGCACCCGATGTTTTGGCTTCTCTTCCCTCGCGGATGGCCGCAACAAACTCTTGAACCATCAAGAGATCGAGGTTCGACCCAAAGCCAACCATGCGGTGATTGACCCCTTCTGTTTTGTGCAGATGCATCTCTTGCTTAAACAGGTCGACTTCGATCACTCCCTTTTCGCCGACAATGTTCAAGGTCACGTTGCCCCATGTTCGATATCCCGGAGGCACACACCAACTTGAATCGATGGTCGCGAAAGCTCCCGATTCATATTGAAGGGTGACGATGCCGGAATCTTCCCAGGATTGTTCGTACATCTGGTGGCCTTTTTGAGCTTGCACCTGGGCAGGGGCGGCCCCAAACAGCCGGTGCAACAGATCGGCCACGTGAACCACGTGATCCATAATCGCCCCGCCGCCGCTTTCATTTACATCGACAAACCAATCATGAGGACAGGAACCCTGGTTTGTGGCGCACACCGCCTGCACCGATCCTATCTCGCCCTTTTCCACTCGATCCAGCGCCTTGGCCCAGTTGGGAGAATAGGGACACGGGAAGGCGGTCATCAGGCACAGCCCCTTTTCTCGGGCGAGAGACACCATCGCCTCTGCATCGGCGACAGATGTCGCCAAGGGCTTCTCGCAAAGCACATGTTTGCCTTGTCCAAGCGCCCCCATCACCAAATCTTTGTGTCGAACATTTTCCGACGTCACGACCACCGCATCACAGAGGTCGAGCAGCTCATGTTGGGTCGAGACATACGGGACGTCAAAGTTCGCCGCGAATTTTCGCCCACGAGCCTCATCATGATCCCAAACTCCGACGATCGAAGCGTCCGCAATCTGAGAGCAACAAGCTACGTACGACGGAGCGTGGACGTGTGCAGGCACTAGGAGGCCAACCTTAAGGGTCATACAAACATTAAACCCTAGTCACGGTCAACGTCCTTCCACCCTCTTGAAAATCCAGCCGGACTTCGATCCTGTCTGGCACATTGACCCAGTCAGAGGCGACCTCGGGCCATTCGATGAGGACAGCGTGAGAATCAAAATAGTCCTCGAGCCCGACTCCCTCCATGCTGCCCAGCCGATACAAATCGGCGTGAACCACAGGAGGATCGGTGTCGAAAGTCTGCAGAAGATTGAACGTGGGCGAACGCACAGACCCCACGTGCCCCAATGCCTCTAGGACACCTCGAACAAAGGTTGTCTTTCCGGCCCCCAGATTCCCGAAGAGCAACACCAGCGAGCCCGAGGAAAGCAAAGGAGCCAGATTCCGGCCCGCCTCGCGGGTCGCCTCTTCGTCCGCCAGAAACTTCTCCTCAACGAGGATCACAAGTACCTCGCCAAGAGCACGAGAGCTTGCTGCTGGGGAAATCGTTCACACAATTGCATCAAGGCGAGAAGCTCGACCGGGTCTGAGGGCAACGGCGCGCCCACCGCGTCGATATCAATCTTGGCGAGGTGTTGCATGGCCTCGACTTCCATTCTCGTGCGAGTCACAAGCAACCAACATTGGAGCAACCGCAAACGGTAACTTTCGGCGTGCCGCAGCGATTCATCGATCCAACGCGAGGCATCTGTGTACAGCCCGGATCGAATGTAGTGGCAGGCCACCTCTACGACCTTATCCGGGAACTCGTGGAGCGCAGAAAGCATAGGGTTAGGCTCCGCAGACAGAGACATGCCGAGCCCAAGAAATGCCTCCGCCCGCAAGAGAGGATCCATCGGCGAGAGGTAGTGGGCGTTCAACAAATTGGCGTCTTCTTCTTGCGTCTCACTGCCTCGGTTCCGGGCGATGGCGGCCCGGAACCACCAAAGCAACTCGCATTCCGCGTTCAAGTTGATCGCCTCGACGAGATGGCCGTCGGCCTCGTCCCAGTTTCCCTGGCTCGCGGCGTTCGCCGCCAACGCATAGCGGGCCACCGCGCCAAGATCACGCCCTTTCGCGAGGTGATGAAGGGTCGCCAGGTTCCAAGTCCCGGGGACTCCGGTCAACTCCATGGCGGGATCGCCATGGGCAGGCGGCAGCGGCACGGCGCGGTGCCGGGTCGAAGCCAAGAAGTCGGACGATGTCCGAACGGCTAATTCGGTGGGATTCGCGAGCGAGCCCGCCAGGGCCGACGAAAATGGGCTTCCCGGACCAATCGCCGCCCTCGCCTCAAAAGGATCGCCATGGGCATCCCGGATGAGCACGATGGCCTCGGGCTGGCCCTTCGCGCTTGAAACTTCGAGCCTGTTTTGATCGCTCCCGATGATCATCCCTCGGCCCACGCTCACCACCGGCAATTCCGATTGGAAGGGGAAAAGCTCGAACGCGCACGAAAAGACTTCCTGAGCGCGAAGCGGCCCGTCATCCGACCTCCACACAAGGGCTTGATCGGGTTCGATCGCCACGACCACTCCTTGCTCGCCGCAAACCCCCACACCCCCTCCCGATCGCGGATCACGATAGGCTCCGCCCGCAAGAAACCGGTCCGAAGGTTCTCCTAAGACTGGAGGTACCGCAACTCCTGCGGAGAACGGAATGTCTTTCAGACCCCGGTTAGTACACCGAAAGCTCACTCGGACCATCGCCGAATCCGGCACCAATTCCAGTTTCGCGTAGGTGGAAAGGTGGCTGGAGGCATCGAAATCATGAAACAGAACCGCCGGCGCCTCGTCGTCATCGAGCAGGCTCATCTCGCGAAGCCCCATCGACGAGGCCCCATCGGGCCGCCCCGCGAACCACTGAATTCCTTCGGGGCAACGGGCTCCCCTTGAGCCGCCTTGCACCACATTGAGTTGTTTGGGAAGCTCCAGTCCGCCCGGACTGCCCTTGGGTGTGATCTGGAGAATGCGCCCCCCAAGAGCGGGGCATAGAACGACGGTTATCCACTCGTTTTCTAACCGAACGAGCGAGAAAGTTTTGATATCGAAGCTCGTGGAAGGCGCTAACCCAACGTGGGGCCAGGCATCGGTCGATTCTTCCAACGAAAGGGTCTGAACAAGTTGGGTTTTGATATCAGCTTCAAATGTATGGATCGCCATGAACAGAAAACTCGTCTACAATGGTAGCAGAGGTACGCAATGCAGCAAAAAAAGGTCGTAAAAGGTCTCCTCCTGTGGGTCGTGGTCCCTGCCGCCCTGTTCTTTGGCAGCTACACCATGCTGGGCCCGCTCTTTGTCGAGACGGCTCCCCCGGAAATGACGGAAAAGCTTGCGAATGCCGTCGGGGCTCCGGACACGAAGGATGAAACCCCCACAGCGGCACCAGAACCCACGCTGTCCAACGAAAAGTTTCGACCTCCAAAGAATTTCTCGGTGAAAGTCAGCGAGGCCTCTTCTCGAGAGAGTCGATCCTCGTGGCGAGATGATAGCGCCACCATGGATGACGTGGATACATCTTCCATCTTAGATGAAGCGACCAGTGAGCCAAGACCGCGACGGCGACGGAACTCTGAACCCCCGACTCGCGAACCGGAATCTCAGAAAGCTCCTGAGCCAAACAAGGACAATTCAGAGGCGAGCGGCGCCGATGAAGCAGGGGCTGGAGGGGCCACGGACCCCGCAAATGGCGACCCGAATTCGCCTCCCGGCCAATAACCCAGAGGTTATCCCCCTGCTGAACGTGTCAAAATAAACCATTCTCACAGAGAGGAAGGAACGAAGAATTGGCGATTGATACCAGCGATTTCAAAAATGGCATGGCCATTTACGTAGATAAAGAGGTCTATCAGATCCTTGAATTTCAACACGTGAAGCCCGGCAAGGGTGGGGCTTTTGTGCGAACAAGGATGCGAAAGCTCAAGACTGGCAACACCATCGAAAAGACATTTCGAGCCGGTGAGAAGTTTGAAGATGCCTATATGGAGCGTCGCAAACTCCAGTTCCTTTATCGCTCCGGCGACGACCTGGTCCTCATGGATCTTGAATCTTACGACCAAGAGCATGTGCCGGTCGGAGATTTCGGCGAAGGAGCAAAGTTCCTCAAGGAAGAGCTTGAAGTGCAAGCCCTCACCGTCGATGGCGAAGTGATGGGGTACGAATTGCCGAACACCGTGGAACTGAAGGTGGAGCAAACCGATCCAGGAATTCGAGGCGATACGGCCAGCGGCGGCGCCACCAAGCCCGCGACCATGGAGACCGGCGCGGTCATCCAAGTTCCCTTCCACATCAACGAAGGCGATGTGCTCAAGGTCGATACGCGATCGAGCAGCTACATCGAGAGAATCAGCAAGGCTTAACCTCCGGCGATTCAGGCAATGCGAAGCCCCAGGCATGATTGCTTGGGGCTTCGCTTTGTTCTTGAGGGCCCCTCATGTAAATTTTGTGCAGATTGTGCGAACCCCCAAGGGGCTGAAATGCGTTGTCATAGTGAGGGAATGCACGGTCGAAGATCGGACATACTTAGAAGCAACTCATGAGCAAGCGAAGTGGATTGGGCCCATCCCGTGATGCGACCGACAGTTTTCTGGCGGTGCTAGATAACCTTGCCCGAGTCCTATTCTGGGCGGGGGTGGCCGCGACGACCGTGGGCATCGGCTTTCTCGCCTATTACGCGAAGAGCTTTGGGGCGGACGCAAATGGCACGACTGAGGCCATGGCGAAGGCGGCTCTAAGCAACATCGACCTCTTTCAGCGCATCGGCACCGGGGGTGCCCTCGCCCTAGGAATCGCGTCTTGCTACCTCTTTTGGGATGAAGAAATCCTTGGCCCCATTCAACTCCTTTTAGCGGGACTCCTCTATTTCGCACCGGCATGGTTGCCCATGGCGGGGATTACGCTAGAAAACAACACGGCGCTGGTCGCCGCCGCTGGAATTCAGAGCACCGGCCAATGGCTGGGAATCTGTGCGTTCATCAGCATCTTCGGAGATATCTACCGCCGCATCACCTTGCGAGCGAAGCACGGCGCGCGCGCCGACCAGATGAAGTACGGCAAAGACGTGAAGGCCGAAAAGATCGAGAACGTCTTTCTTGGAAAGTGCTGGCAACTTCCCTACTGCCGAAAGTTTATCCGTGAAAAATGTCCCATCTTCCACTCCAAGCGGACCTGCTGGAAGGAGAGGGTGGGGTGCATGTGCGAAGAGAAAATTATTGGCAACGCCATGAAGGGAGAGGTCATTTCGAAGGACGCTTTGGCGGCCGCCGCGATGATCCCTCGCAACCCGAACATCTCTATGGCGGCGAAGATCGAGCGGTGCCGTCACTGCGTGATCTATAACGAGCACCAGCGACAGAAGTACAAGCTCTTCTTGCCCATCACCATTGGCTCCGTCATTGGGATCTATTTCTTGTTCAAGCCGGTCCTCATGGCCATGCTCTCCGGGGTCGTCGTTTCGGTCGATTCGGTGCTGAAAAAGGCCACATTCCAGGGGGACAAGACCACAGACATGAGCGGTCTGATGTGGTGGAAGGAAATCCTCTTGGTTTGCTTCATGCTCATGTTCCTCGCCTACATGCTCAAGCTCCTTGAGTTCTTTATCTTCAAGATTAAGGTCTAAATGCACACTTCCACCGAGCCGCTTGTCATCAATGGCTCCTATGGTGAGGGGGGCTCCCACCATTTCCGGGTAGCCCTATCGATGTCGGCTCTCACGGGCATCCCGGTTCGCATCCATAGCATCCGAGGAGGCACACGAAAGCCAGGCATGATGGCCGACGATTTTGCCTTTTTCCGCGCTCTGGAAGAGATCACCTCGGCGAGGGTCCAGGGTGATGAACTGCGCTCAAACGAAGTCACCTTTGCTCCGAAACATCGGCCCAAGCCGTTCCGAGGCGTTGTCGATGTTCAAGAATTCGAGAAGGGACTCCAACCGGGCAACGCCGTGGTGTTGGGGCAAGCCCTGATCCCGATCCTCGCCCGGGCCGGGGGCTACAGTCAGTTTAAGGTCCATGGCGAGACCTACAACACCAACACCCTGACTTACGACGTGTTTGAAAAGCAAACCCTCGCCGCGTATCGGCAACAAGGGGTGTACGCTTGGTGCAGGCAACTCCAATCTGGATTTGGCTACGCAACCCACGGCGAGGTGGAATTTGAGGTGGAACCCAGCGTCATGCTCCCGCTTCAGTTTGACCAGCGAGGGGAGCTGGTGGCTCTTCGGGCGACCATCACGATCTGTGACATTGCAGCCTCCATCGCCGAACGTGGGGCAAAACTCGCCGAAGCGGAGCTGAAGGAAATGTATCCCCAAGCGGAAGCCGATATCATCGAGGTGGCGGGCTCATCTCCAGGAGTTTTTGTCTCTATCACCGGCAACTTTGAGCGAGGATTTGGCTCAGGGGTCGCCATGGGTGCGCGCGGGGTGCGCATGGAGACGGTCACGCGAAACGCGATTGACCAATTCCACCAATGGTACAAAACCGGGGCCTCGGTCGACCCATTCTTGATTGACCAATTGCTCCTCTCAGCCGTTCTCGCCGATGGAGATAGTTGCTTCACAACCTCGTGTCTCACTCGCCGGGTGATCTCTCAGGCGTGGGTGATCAAGCAGTTCATGCCGGTCCAGATCACGATTTTGGGGCGAGAGAATGAACCCGCCACCATTCGGATCTCGAAGACCTACTGAACCAGTTGGTTTAAGACCTTGACGAGGCGCACGAGCGACTCGGTGTCGCGATGGCAGTATTGGCGCAGATCGCGCGCGATCTGCCGTTTAGCGTCGTCGGGGGTATCCGCCGCGTGCATCTTCAGATAGGCGGGAGCCACTTCGTCTCCCGATTGGATGACAAGATCGGAATACCCAAAGCCCGGAATGAGGGCAGAAATCACGCGCTTGATGCTGTAGGCGCCCATGAATCCGGGCAGATAGACATGATCGCGGACCACGGCCAGCAGATCAACCTGACGAGGTTTCCAAAACTCGGCGAGAGTGTCCGCCCCCGGAATCCCCTCTTTTACGAGCTGATTCAAGGTGGTCATTTCCGCGTTTGAGTAGCAAAGGACCGACTTTGCATCCTTGACCATGGCGAAGAGTGATTCCACAAACGCTTGGCGGGGGTCGCCTGGCTCCTCGGCGAGAAAGTCGACATGCACCGCGTCGGCTCCCGGACTCTCTATCCAGTGCATGGACCATTGAAAGGGGATGGCTTGCCATGGACGGGTCCCCGCGATGATCGGCAAGGGCACCATGAACGTCTCAAAATCGACAAAAGCCGCGGGGTATTCGATCTGATCGAGAGTGTGGCCAAGCTTCTTTCCTACGTAGCCTTCTCCAGATTGGAAGACGTTCCAGCAATTCTGTTGCGACCTTGTGACTTCTTCCTGCGGAACCTCTGAAATGGTTCGGATTCCACCCTCTTGGAGTTTAAGGAGAGCTTTGTTTCTCACTCCGGGCAGATACAAGATGCTCTCCACCGGGATGTCCACTTGGCATTCGCGCAGCCACTCGCAGTCCTTACAAGCTGTCTTCAGGAACGTATCGGGCTCGATTTCCGCCGATTCGCAGGAGAGCAGCCAAGCCAAATCTTCCTTCAGGCGAGGGAGCGATTCTTGCACCAACTCGGTCACATCAAGGAGGTGGAATAGACCGTCTAGGTCGTATTCGCCGCCAGGAAACACATACTGTTTGTTAAGACACATGAGGGTCGCCCCCTCGATTTCCAGCCCCGCAGATTCGGCGACGAACCATTGAAACGCAATGTCTTGCACCCATTCTGGCTTCGGAGAATCCCCCTTTTCGAGCGCGCCAGACTTGACTTCTACAATTTGCCAACGCGAAGTCCCGGCGGGGGCGAGAATGTCACAGCGCGTGACCAAACGGTCTGCACAGAGCGTGGCTTCGAAGATTGGAAGGCGATTCTCCATCGCTCGACGCGTGGCTTCGGCTCGCTCTTCGGTTTTGCTAGAACCAGATTCTTGGGGCCAAATCCCTTTTTCAAACTTGCGACGCGCCAAGGTCCCCACGGCCTGGCCAAACTCCATCCGAACTTGGTCTCCCGGGCTGGGCAACTTCCGAGCCGATCCGGAGCTGCGGGCCCACCACAACTTTTTGAGGCACGTGAGGGCCATGGCAAGGTCCGCCTTCGAAAGGCGCTCGGGCAAATCCATCGCTCCATTGTGTCAGGATTCCCGAGCAAACCGAAGTCGGTACACTCACAAGCAGACACCATCAACGGAGACGTGCGTCATGTTTCGATATCACAAGCTCGGAAAACTTCCAAAAACTCGACACATTCAGTTTCGTTCGCCCAAAGGCGAATTGTATGCCGAACAACTCCTGACCACCCATGGGTTTAGCGGACCCATGAGCCTGGCCTACCACATCAATCTGCCAACAGAAGTTTACAAATGGGAAGACATGGGGCCTGTGGGCCCGACCCTGCTGACGGACGAAGCGCTGCACCAGCGTCACCTCCTCACCGGCAAGATGGTGCCGCATGGAACCGCGGTCACCGGTCGAGTGCCGCTCATGGGCAATGCCGATGTCATCTGGAACCAGGTTTTGGTGGCGGAACAGATGGAAGGCTTCTTTAAGAATGCGGAAGCCGACGAAGTCTTGTTTGTCCACGATGGAGCGGGCACGCTCGAGACGATGTATGGGGATATCCCCTTCTCTCCTGGCGACTACTTGGTGATTCCCCGGGCGACCATCTGGAAGATCCGATTCGAAACCCTGCCAGTGCGGATGATCGTGATCGAATCGCACGGAGAGGTCACGATTCCAAAGCGATATCGCAACGACTACGGTCAGTTGCAGGAGCACGCTCCCTATCACGAGCGGGACTTTCGTCCCCCGACAGAACTGAAGACCTACGATGAAGAGGGAGAATACGAGGTCGTCGTCCAGGCACGGGGTCGCCATACGAAATACACGTATAAGTTCCACCCCTTCGATATTGTAGGATGGGATGGATTCTGTTATCCATACGCCTTCAGCATCCATGACTTCTGCCCGATCGTCGGTAAGTTGCACATGCCTCCACCCATCCACCAGACCTTCCAGGGTGCTGGGTTTGTGATCTGCTCCTTCTGCCCTAGAATGCTTGACTTCCACCCCGAAGCCATCGTCATTCCTTACAACCATAGCAATGTCGATAGCGATGAGGTTTTGTACTATTGCAACGACAAATTTGGCTCTCGTAAGGGGATTCAGGAGGGTAGCATCACGCTTCACCCACTCGGGATTCCGCACGGGCCACAACCCGGCGCCGTCGAGGCCTCTCTTGGGGCGACAAAGACAGAAGAGTTGGCTGTGATGCTTGACACCTACAGACCGCTCTTTTTGACGAAGGAAGCGCTCGCTATCGAAGATCCGAACTACTGGAAGAGCTGGCAGACAAGAAAATAAGCGATAGCTGCCAGGACATTCAGTCCCTGTTGTTAATGATTAACAACAGGGACTTTTTGCGTTTCGTCACAGAGCCGAGACGCAGCCCAAGCCCCAATAGTTCGCCGCTCAGAACGATTTTTTCTAGATTCGCTGGACTATTTGACATATGCAATTTAATTCAATAATTTCAACTCTATTGGGAACATAATCGCCTTGGTCTACACGTAGAGGATACTTTGAGGGAACCCCATGTGCCCTGAATTGAATCTAGGACAGTTTCACGGACAAATACAAGCTAAACAAGAAGTAGGTGATTTATTCTTTGCGATCACCTCCAGGGCCCGCGGTGTCGCGGTCCCGCCACACGTTCACACCCACGGAACCTTCTTGACACTTCTTTCGGGTCGCCACCACTGGGTGGAAGGCTCGGGGAAAATCAGATGGTCAGTTCCGGGGGTTTGGTACTACCTTGCCCCGGATCGCATCCAAGAGCATGCGCCCGCTCGCACCCCCATCGTTGGTTTAGGGATCCAGTTTGATCCCAACCTTTACGGGGTCGAAGATAGGTTTACCCAAGACTCCATGCTCGACTCAGACGCCGGAAGGCGACTGGCGTCGACCCTGCCCGATGAACTCCGGAATCCCAACGAATCTTCGGAATTCATCCTCAAATCAGCATTTCTCGAGTTGCTCGGCGGATTTCTCCGAGCCGAGGCCGAAGTTGGCAATGCCGAACCTCCGAAATGGCTGGATAGCGTCAAGTTGATGCTGGACGCGAATTTCAGACAAAGTTTGACGTTGCATTCGGTAGCCACGCAAGTGGGAATGCATCCGGCTCACCTCGCTCGTACCTTCCGAAAACAATTCGGGATGTCCGTGGGCGAGTACATTCGAGACCGCCGTCTGGAGTGGTCTTACAAGCGCCTGATGGCGGCTGAGTACAAACTTGCGGAGATAGCGCTGGCCGCAGGATTTGCGGATCACGCTCATTTCTCGCGGGCGTTTCGGTCGAGATACGGCATGACCCCAAGCGAATGCCGGGCGAAAATCCGCTCCGAGGCGTAGCAAAAGCAATCGGAGGCTTGCTGAGTTTCAGCAAGCCTCCGATTTTTCATTCTTGAGGAAGAGGATCAGTCCTCGATGGTCTTGAAAACGAGCGTGGCGTTGTGACCACCGAAACCCGCGCTGTTCGTCATCGTCATCTTCACACTGGCCTTACGGCTGTGGTTCGGCACGTAATCGAGCGGACAGTCGGGGTCAGGGGTCGTGTAGTTCACGGTCGGCGGAATCACTTGATCTCGCATCGCGAGGAGACAAATGACCGATTCCACGGCTCCGGTCGCCCCCAATGAGTGACCCAGCATCGACTTCGTGCTGCTGATGGCAGGAACGGCCTCGACGCTTCCCCAAACGGAGACCATGCACCGACTTTCTTCCCTATCGTTGATAGGGGTACTCGTGCCGTGAGCATTGATGTAGTCCACCTGCGAGCGATCGTGCCCACGAAGAGCCATTTCGATCGATCTTCGTAGACCATCGTGCCCTTCGAGCGGTTGGGTGATGTGGAATCCGTCTCCGCTCATGCCATAGCCGACGACTTCGCCATAAATCTTGGCGCCGCGAGCCTTCGCATGATCATAGTCTTCGAGAACCAAACATCCGGCCCCCTCGCCGATCACAAATCCGTCGCGATCCTTGTCGAAGGGTCGGCTGGCTTCTGTCGGGGAGTCATTTCGGGTTGTCATCGCGCGCGCAGCGCAGAATCCGGACATCCCGATCTCGTTGATCGGAGCTTCGGCGCCTCCCGCGAGCATCGCGATGGCGTCTCCTCGTTTGATGATGTGGTAGGCGTCTCCGATGGAGTTCGCCCCGGTCGCACAAGCGGTCACCACACAGGTGTTGGGCCCTCGAGCCCCAAGTTGAATGGAAACCATTCCACTCGCCATGTCGGGGATCATCCAGGGAACCAGGAAGGGCGAGACCTTACTCGGTCCGCCTTCAACAATTCGTCGAGTTTGTTCGGCGCATGTGGTCAGACCTCCGATACCGGAGCCAATCAAAACGCCAATATGGTCGCGGTTGTCATCGTTGATGACAAGACCGCTATCTTGGGTGGCTTGGACTGCGGCGGCCACGGCGAAGGCGATAAAGCGATCGACGCGGCGCGCATCTTTCTTATCCATCCAATCTTCAGCGTTAAAGCCCTTGACCTCAGCCGCGATGCGAGTGGTGTACTCGCTCGTATCCATGAGCGTCACGGGACCGATTCCGGATTCGCCTGCAAGCAAGCGACTCCAAAAAGATTCAACTCCAACGCCGAGGGCCGTCACCGCTCCGAGGCCGGTCACGACCACCCGGCCCGATGGCCGGATATTCATATAGTTAGACTTACGCCGAAATTCTTAGGCAAGAGCCTTTTCGATGTAGGTTTTGGCGTCTCCTACGGACTTTAGGTTTGTGACATCCTCGTCTGGAATGTCGATTCCGAATTCGGATTCGAATGCCATGACCAATTCCACAACATCCAGGCTGTCGGCTCCGAGATCTTCTTGGAAGGATGCTCCCTCCACTACTTCTTCGGGCTTCACTGCCAGTTCGTCGACTACAACCTTCTTAACGCGTTCAAAAATATCTGCGGACATGCTTACAAACGTACCTCTTCTCAGGGTGCGGAGCCATTGTACCGCCAATTCTGCGAGGCAGGATACAGGGAGGCAACGAACCCCTTGGCACTCTTTGTGCTCCAAAATCGTTTATTATATGGTTGGTGCTTCAAGGCACGCAACATTGGGGGAACTGAACAACAATGAGTCAACGAAATCCAGCGATGAGAGAAGACCTGTTTCGCAGCCAGGGTTGGGGACAGGAACAAACGAACCAAGGTGCAATGACGTTGCGAGGCACCACGCAAAAGCTTTTGATCTTGCTCGCCATCGTGATTGCAACAGCCGCCGTCGGGTATGCGATTCCGATTCTGCCTCTGATGATTCTTTCCATCGTGGCGACCATCGGCCTCGGCCTCTTGATCGGTTTTAAGCCGAACCTTGCACCGGGCCTTTCATGTGTCTACGCAGTCGCTCAAGGCTACACTGTCGGAGTCATCAGCAAGATCACTTCAGAGGAGCTTGCAAAGACACCCATAGGCTCCACCGCCCTTCTCGTTGCGGTGATGGGGACGCTGTTTGCACTAGGGATTACGCTTTTTCTGTATGTGAAGAGAATCGTGGTTCTGAGCGACACGGTGAAAAACGTCATCATTGGGGCGACCCTCGCTGTCGGGCTTACCTACCTGACGATGTTTGCGCTTTCGTTTATCGTGCCCGGTTTCGTAGGCGGTCTTGCCATCTTTGGCGGCGGCCCGATCGGAATCGGCTTCAGCCTACTTATGATTGGGCTCGCTACGATGAATTTCTTCCTGGACTACGAAATGATTGAGACTGGGGTACAGAACCGAGCCCCGGCCTATATGGAGTGGTACGGTGCCTTCGCGATCCTCGTCACAGTCATTTGGCTGTACTTCGAGATCCTTCGACTCCTGCGCAAAATCTATCGCTGACCAAACTCTTTGAAGCCTCGTCCCGAAGGGGATGAGGCTTCTTTGTGTCCGGACACACGTCTTCCCCTTCCAGCCATAATCCTACGTGCTACGCATCGAGGTCATAGAGGATATTTCTCGCAAAAGCGACCTCGCGTCGGCTTGGGTCGATCTCCATCTTCATTCTCCCCAAGCGCACCCGTTCCACAGTCTTCCTTGGGTTTATTCGTGGCTTGAAACACGAAGACAGGTGGGGCAGCTAAAAATCCTCGCGTTCTACAACGGAAAAGACCTTGTTGGAATATTTCCCTTGCGCGAAGTGCGTCGAGCATGGGCCGCAACCGAGCAAATTGGAATCGGAAGTTCGGACATTTTGTCGCCCCTCACCGCCCCGGGTTATGGGTCGAAGGTCGCGGAGGCCTTCGCCGACTGGGCGCAGAACCGACTATTGCATTTGCAGCAGGTTCGGCAAGGTGATCCGCTCCTCGATGCCTTCCCCAACATCCACCACCACGCGCAAGCCGAGTGCCCCGTTCTGACTCTGCCCGGCACGATGGAGGAATACATCGGGACGCTGAGCAAAAGCTTGCGATACGACGTACGAAAAGGGCTGAAGTCGAATCCAGATATCCGCGCGGCCACCCCAGACACGGTGCAAGAAGACCTCGAAATTTTCTTCAAATTGCACGAGATGCGGTGGAAAACCAAGAAGCAACTGGGGGCCTTTGCTCTCGGCGGTCTGAAACGATTTCACCGTGTTTCGGCTCCCGCCATGGTCCAAGCGGGCCTTCTTCGCCTCCTCACGTTAAGATCCGAGGGGAGGCCGATTGGGTCGTTGTACTGTTTTCGCGCAGGAACGGGAATGTTTTTCTACCAATCTGGGTTTGATCCACAAGAGAAGTCAAAAAATCCGGGGACGACGCTCATCGCCCACGCCGTGAGGATGGCAATTGACGATGGATGCAAAGTTTTTGACTTTCTTCGAGGGGCAGAGCCCTACAAACTACGATGGGGACCACAAGATATCTTGCACAATTACAGAATATTGGTTCCGGGATTGTCGGCAGGCGGCCGGTTGGCAGAACGCTGCAACTTATTCGGAGCCCATTGGGAGAAGAAGATTCGAAGCAAGCTAGAGGGAACGTCCAAGAATTCATGAGCGAGCCGACATCAAAACGTCGAGTGGCGCTCATCATTCCTGCGTACAACGAGGAACAAAGGATCGGCAAGGTGCTCGATGCCGCCGTTCGCTGTGAACTCGCGGACGAAATTGTCGTGGTGTGTGACGGAAGTACGGATCACACGGCGGATGTCGCGTCCCTCTACGCGAAGGTGAAAGTGGTTGATCTCCAACAAAATGTTGGAAAGGCTGGCGCCATGGCGATGGGCGTGGCCAACTGCGAATCAGAGCTCATCTGTTTTGTAGACGCGGACTTGAGCGGCCTTCGGCCCGAGCACATCGTGAAAATCGTCACCCCCGTGATCTTGGGTCACTGCGACATGTGCATCGGGATCTTTCGAGGCGGGAAGTTTTTGAGCGACTCCGCCCAACGGGTTTCGCCCTATCTGAGCGGCCAGCGATGCTGCACCCGAGAATTTTTTGAATCGATTCCATTTCTGGCAGAGATGCGATTTGGGATCGAAGTGACGATGAATACGCTCGCCCGTCGCCAGCGCCTCCGCGTGCAGCGCGTCGTGCTCCACGGATTAAGCAATAACCTAAAAGAACGTAAATTTGGCATTGTAAAGGGCGCTACCGCCCGGGCCAAAATGTACGCAGAAATTGGCAGAGCGATGGTCCGCTTACGTCGAAAGGAGGCGAAACGACATGCCAAAAAGAAAATTCGGTAGCTGTATGATCCTTGTCGCACTTGCTCTTTTCGGTTGCTCCAGTACCACTCAGCGGGCGGGTTTCCCTTCACCTTACGC
>CAZBXR010000052.1:0-17396 GCA_964496145.1 uncultured Chthonomonas sp.
GCGACTTTTTTGTTATATTTTCGTGGTTTTCCCCGCCGAGCGGAGAGCGTCAACGGCCTTTCGAACGTCCTGAGCCCTCTCTTTAGGGCAGATCAGCACCGCATCTCCGGTGACGACGACCACGAGGTCATCCAGTCCCAAGAGCGCAACGGTGATTCCCTCAACCTCGTTCACCACGATATTCCTCGAACTTTCCAGGCACAACACGTCGCCGCGTTCGACATTTCCTGATGCACTCGCTGGCAAACTGCGGTCGAGCGAGTCCCATGCACCCACATCGTCCCAATCAAAGGTTGCCTGAGCCACATAGACATGGGTCGCCTTTTCCATGAGTGCGTAATCGACGCTCACGCTCCGAATGGCTGAAAATCGGTCTTCTGCTGCTTTTTGGTCGCCCTTTCTCAGGAGTCCTGCAATTTCGTACGTTGCGTCATAGAGGTCCGGGGCGGCCGTTTCCAACTCCGTCAAGAAGGTGTCGAGGGTCCAGAAAAACGTGCCTGAGTTCCAAAAGAAGTTGCCCGAGTCGAGAAACTTCTGGGCCGTTTCCGCATCGGGCTTCTCGCGGAACTGCTGAACAGGCAAGATTTGAACGGAATCGGAGCCAACAGAGGCTGAATTTTGGGCGACCTCGATGTATCCGTATCCCGTCTCGGCGCGGCTGGGAGTGATTCCGATCGTAACGATTCCGCCTCGCTGTTCGGCCACGGTGAGGGCGGCATCGACGGTATCACGAAAATTTTTGTCGGGGCCAATTCTGTGGTCCGCAGCCAAAACCGCCATGCTCACGTTCGCCCGGGCGTTTTCGTCCTCGGCCAACAGATTCGCTGCGGTCCAAACCAGACAGCCTGCGGTGTTTTTCTTGTGCGGCTCCGCACTCACATTTCTTGCGGGAATCTCTGGCAGGGCCTCGGAGCTAGGCGTCACCAGGTGTGGCGTCGTGGCGATGTACACATCCTCCAGCTGGATCAGCGGCTGAAGCCGGTGCACCGTTTGCGAGAGAAGCGATTGATTCTCCGACGCTAGGTTGAGAAGTTGCTTGGGGCGAGTGAGGCGTGAGAGGGGCCAAAAGCGCTCTCCGCTCCCGCCTGCCATGATGACCGCGATTCGTTTGTATCCCATAAATGCCCTGTTAGTCCTTCCGCGTCAGGTTAATCGTCCTGACTGTCGACCTTAAGATGAGATCCCGCTGAGTTTCCCATTCCGTGGTGAACGTCATAGGGTCAAGCACTCCTTTGGGCAATGGCCCAAGGGCAGCAATCGTCTTGGCGTCCCCATCTGAATACCGAGCTTTCGTCGGAGTCAGCGTAATCTCTTTCTTGTTGATTGAATAGGTTCCCGAAATGAGCAAGGAAACACTACGACTGTCTTGCTGGGAATTTTCAATTGTTGCCTTATGCTGAAACGTCTTGTCCTCCGAGAGGGTGAGTTCCACTTTGTGCCGACCTTCTTGCCCGGCATAGGTTCCCACCAGCACCGGGGGAGTGAGCTTTTGGCAGCCAGCCCCTAACACAAGGAGCGCCAGGATGAGTGGAGACTTCCAGTTCACTTGTCGGCCTTGGGTGCAGTCTTCGTCTTATCCTTCGTTGTAGGCTTGCTCGCGGTTGACGCCTTCTTTTTCGCCGCAGGAGTGCCCTTTCTTCCGTAGGTCGATTTACCCTTTGGGTTGTCGAGCGGAATGAACTCAAAAGAATCCGGGCTCAGTACCTTCACTTCTCCTCGGTCTTGCTTCATCATGTCGGTGGGCATCGTCTTTGCCAGCTCTTTTTCTCGCGCAGGGCTCACATTTGCAAAATTGATCGTCTTTGGGGTGGCCGTGAGGACGCTGTCTTGAATGCTGTACGTGCCGCGAACTTCCACTCGCTCTCCGAAAACATCCTTAAAGATACGGTCCTCATAGGTGCCGTCTTGGTTGAGGAAAATCTCGTGATTGATTCCGACTGCCGAAGTTTCAACCCATTGCCCCACCAAATTTGGTTCTTTTTTGCAACCAACGAGGCAACAGGTCAGGCTTAAGAATAGGAGCGGAGCAAACTTGTGGCGCATACTTATCATTATTGTGAATTGCTTGGCGGCCATGATGCCTGTCCAACGTGATTTCAGAGAAATTCTATGGAACAGGACGGCTTACAAGGACGCATGGACGCTTGGGGACTCTCTTGTCCCGATTTTTTGGATGAGGCGATTCGTAGGGCACCCTCTCCCGCTCTCGCCGTCACGAACCTAGATCGCATCATTGGCGTGATTGGGCAGGATTCAGTGTGGAGGATGTCTCTCATCCCCTCGCCTGGTTTCGAGAGGTTGATCATGCTTTTGGGCACGAGCCGCCCGATGGGAGACCTTCTCGTCCAAAACCCTGAGTACCTTGCGTTGGTTTTGGATCCTTCTGTGCAATGGGTGGGGAAATCTGCCCTGGCCCTCCGAGAAGAGTGTCATCGAGTCGTCTCTTTGGCCTCTTCACACTCTCACCGGCTCGATCGACTTCGACATTTCAAGCAAGAGGAGACCCTACTCATTGCTTTGGCGGAACTTGACCTCAATATCGAACCGCCGATCGTTTGGAAGGCGATCAGCGATGTCGCAGATGCCGTGATCCAAGAGACTGCACAGGTGGTGTGGGCGAATATGCGAGTCTCTCGGCCTGACCTCCCGATCGATCTTCCCGTCGCGATCGTGGCGTTTGGGAAGCTTGGGGGATACGAACTGAACTACAGCTCAGATATCGATTTGGCGTTTTTGGTGCCAGATACGCTCAATGATTCGGAGTTTGCTCAAGTCACCCGATTTGGAGAGGCGCTCTCGCGGGCATTAGCCGACCCCATGGGGAGGGGAAGTCTCTACCGAGTCGATTTTCGATTGAGGCCATACGGCCGATCAGGGCCACTCATGAACAAAGTCGTCGCCGCCGAGGCGTACTACGCTCGGTATGCCGAGGCTTGGGAATGGCTGGCTCTCATACGCAGTCGGGTGATCGTGGGAGACCAGGACACGGTAGATCGCTGGGAAGCGATCCGGACGCAAACCGTGTTTCGCGCCCGAGTGGGGGACTGGGTAATCGAGGAATTGCTGGACCAAAGACGGCGTACGGAGGGCATGGCCAGTGAGTTCGACGTCAAACGAGGCGCGGGAGGCATTCGTGACATCGAGTTTCTCGTCCAGATTTTGCAACTGATTTATGGGCAGTCTCACCCCGTGCTGCAAGGCCGTCCGACTTTGGAAATGTTGAAAGCCATCCGAGAGGTAGGAGTTCTGGAGCCCTCCGAAGTCGATTTCTTAGCTGCGGCATACACTCAACTCCGCCAGATAGAGCATCGACTCCAAGTTATTGACAACCGCCAGACTCAGACCCTTCCCACCCAAACCGAAGACCAGGAAATGCTGGCTCGCTCTCTCGGGTACGCGAATTTCGAGGCGTTTCTCCACCACCTCCATGAGTTGAGGTCCCAGATCCGAGATCTCTACAGAAAAACGCTGCAAACGACGGAAGACGAGGAGCCATCGCTGGAAGAGGCATTGCGCGAACGGTTTGGCCCGGCGGCCGCCAGCGTCAAACTGTGGCTTGACCTGAGTCCGAACCCAGAGCAGTTTGGTCAAGCCTTGTTAGAAAACCGAAACACGGCGGAGATCATCGAACGAGTGGTCACCTGCGCACCCATTCTTAAGCCCTGGATTACGTACGGTGCGAATCTACTAGAGACCCTTTGGAGTGGCGAGATTTTGGAGGAGGGAATCGAGTCTTCGGACCTCACCGGCGAGGAACTCCGGCGCAATTGGAGTGTTGCCTGCGCCCGCGCTGTATTGCAAAACCCCGTGCGGATCACAACCGACCTTTCGCGCCAGGCCGAGCAGCTATTGGAATCTGTTTTTGATCCAGATGTGGTGACGGTGATCGGCATGGGGAGCTTTGCCGCCGAGGAACTTGGTCCGGCTTCTGATCTCGACCTTGTGCTGTTTTGCTCTCCGCAAGCGGACCCAGAAGAGGCGGAGCGTCATGCCGAGTCGGGTCTCCGGGCCATCAACAATCTTCGTCAGCAAGGAAGTCCTTGGCGGCTCGACCTTCGGCTGCGGCCCGAGGGCCGAGCCGGATCTTTGGTGAGAACCATCGAGAGCTTCGATCAATACGAGCTTGACGCGATGGAAGCATGGGAGAGGCTCGCTCTCGCTCGCTCTCGATTTTTGTTTGGAGACCATTCTTGCTTCATCACGCTTCGCCGCGCGGCCACGAACTTTCGCATTTCGCCCGCCAGCGTCGGTGAGCTTCGCCAGATCAAGCACCGCGTCGAGACAGAGAGGCTGTCGCCCTTTTTCACGCATCGGGACCTCAAGCTGGGGTACGGAGGCCTGATGGACTTGGAGTGGACGCTGCAGTTCCTCGCATGGAAGCATCCTGAGCCGTCCTCTTGGAATCTTCCCGCCGACACCCTGAGCCGCATCGATCGTCTGGCCAAGGCAGAGGTTCTGGACGCAGAGACGGCCCTCGTCTTAAGAGAGGCATGGACTCACCTGGTGAGTTCGCGAGTGTGTATCCAACTGCTTGGATTTGAGCTTGATGTTCTGCCAGAAAATCCGGATCGTCTCGACAAGTTGGCCTTTGCGATGGGGCGGGGCGAACATGACGGGAACCCGCTTCTAGAAGATCACCAGCGTCTTACCGCCCGAGTCCGTCGTCTCTTTGAGGAGACTTTGCATTCTCTCGCATGAATATCCTCCATCTAGTTTTGGTCTGCCTCGGGTCTTATCTGCTGGGTTCCATCCCCTTTGGGGTCATCATTTCTCGGCAAAAAGGGGTGGACATCCTCTCGGAAGGAAGCAAGAATCCAGGGGCGACGAATGTCTGGCGAACTCTCGGCTGGCGGTCCGGTCTCCTCGTTTTCGTGCTCGATGTGCTCAAGGGCGTGATCCCAGCCGCCGTGGGGGTGAGGCTTTTTGGTTCGGTCGACTACGGCGTTGTCACCGGACTTGCGGCGGTGGCCGGGCACAGCTTCTCGCCGTGGCTGAAGTTTAAGGGTGGAAAGGGCATCGCTACCGGGTTCGGAATCCTTATCGGTTCCACGCCTCTGGTTGCCCTCGTCGCGTTTACGGTGTTTCTCATCTTTCTCGCCCTCACGCGGTACGTCTCCTTGGCGAGTATCCTCGGCACCCTCTCGATTCTAGGGAGTGCAGTTTGGTTCGGGTTGCCGACGTTCACGCTTGTTGCTTACTCGGTGTTTGCCGCATTTGTGGTGTATCGACACCGAAGCAATATCGGGCGGCTCCTGGCCGGGACGGAAAACAAGTTCTCGGTGACGAAAAAAGGCTCAGCGGAGGATTCCGGGAAGGATAAACCCGAGGCCTAGCGCCAGGCCCACGATGTAAAGCCAGTGAACGAGTCCGAAAAGGACCGGTTTCACCCCCCCCGAGGCGACATCCTTAAAGCTCGTTTTGAGACCCACTCCGGCCATCCCCACGGCGAGGACGAAGCCGATCATGGGATCAAGAGTCTTGAATAATGGGCCGAACCCCTGACTGTCTCCGATGGTTCGAACGATGCTCAGGACGAGGAAACCTACCATGAACCAAGGGACGAGGGCGGCTTTGGAACCCGTGGACGACGATCCATCTCGGCTCTTGGTGCGGGAGAGATACCAACCCAGCCCCACGATCATCGGGGCCAACATGGCCACCCTCCAAAGCTTGGCCACCACTGCGACCTTTTCAGATTCAGGCCCGAGGGCACTTGCTCCCGCGACGACATGGGCCATCTCCTGGAGCGTCGCCCCGTTGAATACTCCATAGGCGCGGGTAGAAAAGCCTATGCTGTGGGCGACCAAGCTGTACAGAACAACGGCAATGCATCCCCAGAGCGTGATGACCGCGAGGCCCACCGTAGTTTCCTTGGGCTCTCCCTCGACGACGGTTTCTGCCGCCGCGATCGCGCTCGCTCCGCAGATACTTCCTCCCACGCCTAAAAGGAGGGACTGAGAATCGGTCAGCCCCATTTTTCTTCCTAGCCACAGGCTTGGAAGAAAGGCGAGAGCCGTTACCAGCGTGAGGTAAACGTAACCCCAGACACCAAGCTGTCCGAGCGCGAGCAAGCTGAGTTTCAGGCCGAGAAGGGCGACTCCGAGCCGTAAAATGCCTTTTTGGGCAATCTTCAGGCCGGGCTGGAGCACGTCGGGCAAATTCCAGAGGCTCCCTATGAGGATGCCAAGAATGATGACCAGCAGCAACGCGCTGATGGGAACCGATGTCTTCGCAAGAAGTGCGCTACCCCAGATGGAGGCCCCCGCCATGCCGCAGGCGAGGGCAAGGCCCGGGACAAACTTCATGCGGTGTAGGAGAGCTCTCGGCGAACGCGGCGATGGCCACCTTCGATAGGCTCAAAAATGTGGCACCAAGTGAGCTCGTGTCCGTAGACATGGAGAGTGATGGAGGGCCTGTCCGGAAGATCGTTGCAGATGGTGTGATACTCGAACGGAGGAATCAAGGCGCCCGCTTCGCCTTGTCCCGCGAGAATCGTTTTCTCTTCGCGGAAGTTGACGACCGGGTCGTCGGGGTCGTTCAGGATGTCGTAGCTGGTGACCCGGATGCGGCCACGGTAAACACACTCCACACACCATTCTCCGGCGTGATCATGAAGGGCCGTGCCTTGGCCTACGTTCCAAATCATCGCAACCACGGAATATCTCCCCGCTGGGTCGCGGTGCACCAATCGCCGGGCATACTTATCTTCCGCAGGTTCCAGAAGGCATTCTGGGAGGAGGTCCAGATCGGAGCGGAACAACTCTTCGAGAAGGTCCTTCACTTTCGTGCATCGTTGATTGACGCAGTCCGTTTCGACGGCAGCATCAAGGGATTGGAGAAAGGCCTGGACCTGGGGACATAGAGTTAAATCACGTTCGCTCATCGTTGGGCTCTGCGCTAGTTTTTTCATTGTACTACGGGGTTAGGCAATCGAATGCCCGATCAAGATACTGGGTCAACGCGGTGGTCTCGTCGGGATGGTTGTGGTGGACCGCGCTGATGCGAAGAACCCCGGTGGCCGGATCTACCCCTACCGATTCGCAGAGGCGGGGCGCGTAGAAATGTCCGGACTTCACGCCAAACGGGCCCTCGTGAATCTTACTTTCCAACTCGGCGATGCCTAACTTCTTGGGGATAATGCTGAGCGTCGGGTGACGCCCTTCGCTGGATGTGGATCCCAATATCCGCAAATCCGCTCGAGAGTTCGCCCAATCCATCAGGATCGAGGTGATGGGCTTTTCCAAGTCGTAAACGTGCTTGTAGGCGGCTTCGACAAGTTCTCTTGCAGGGAGGCCCGCATTTCCGGTGATCAACTCGAAATAAGTTTTCAATTCAAGAATGCCGGCTAACAACTCGTAAGGAAGGCATCCCAGCTCGAAGCGAGCGTAGGTCGAGGTGGGGGACTGGAAGTAGTGCCCCTCCCCCTTCAGGCTATGCCAATGATCGTCTTTTCCCCACAGACTGCCGACGTGGGGTCCAAAAATCTTGTAATGGCTCACCACGCAGAAGTCGCAACCCCAGGCTCGTACATCGAGGGCTTCGTGGCTCCCGCTTGCCACCGCATCGACGATGGTCCATGCGCCCAAGGAGTCTGCGATGGTTTGGATCGCCCGGCAATCTTGAATGTCGCCGAGCAGATTGCTCGTGCGCGGATAGCAAATGAGCTTCGTTCGCTCGGTGAGCAAAGACTTCAAGTCCTCGAGGTCGGACAAACCCGACTCCGGATCGACCTCCCACCAGACCACCTCGACTCCGAACTCGGCTAACCGAACCCACGGGCCGATGTTGGATTCGTGGTTCGCCTTGCTCACGATGATCTGGTCGCCGGGATGCAACCGGTGCCGAAGGGCGTGGGAAAGTGTGGTGAGGAGAGCTGTCGCGCTCTGACCGACGACCACGCTCCCGAGGCCTGCGCCTCCGAACAAGTCGTTGATCCATTCGTGCGCCTGTTGGACGATGCCGGTGACCTCTTTCGAGGCTCGGTATCCTCCGCCACTTTGGACATTTCTCTCTAGAAAGAAGCTGTGGATCGCCTCGAGGACGGGGATTGGGATTTGCGATCCTCCCGCATTGTCGAAGAAGCCAAAACCGGTGGACAGGGAAGGGTAGAGAGCCCGAACCTGATCGTGCGAGAGCGAGCGATGAGACGACGAGAGCATTGCCACGTCCATCATACTACCGCCCAGGCCTGGGACCTATCTTACAGGGAGGCCTTCGTACAACTCCACGACCGCTTTCGACCAAACCGTAGTTTCGACCAACGGAGCTTTGGGTTCTGGAACTGTGAACCAGGGTCTGCTGAGATCCAGCATCATCGGGTTTTCAGTGCGGATCACGGCGCGCAGCGTGCGAGTGGAAAGCTTGGAGAGGGTGGACCGGTATCTCTCGGCATCGCGCAGAGTATCGAAGCATCGTACGTAAAGGAGTTCATCTACGCCATGAATCCACCCGAGAGGTACGACGCTACGGTCTTTGTAGCTCTTCATGGTGCGGATCAGGTTTTCGGAAGTACCGATGTGAAGTTGGCCGATGGAATTTGCCGCAATATAGACCCAAGTTGAAACCATCTTTGTCCCTCGTTGGCGCACCAGTGTGCGAACATTTTTAGTTTATGACAAAAATGCCTGGAAAGCAATACTTGCGATGGATTTTATCAACTTTTTTTGAAAACGAACCACAATCCAAGCACGATCATAAATCCACCGAACCAACGCCTGAGGTCATCGCTGGAGGCGTCAAGGGCAACTTTGGACCCCAGAAAAGCGCCCCCTAAGTAGCCGAGGCCGATCATCCCTCCGTACCAAAGATTGGCATTCCCAGACTTGTAATAGTTGATGACGGCAAGGATGCCGACGGGAAGAAGGAGGGAAGCCAAGGAGGTTCCTTGGGCCTTTTGCTGGGTGAACCCAAAGGCGAGGATGAGCGCTGGAACGATGAGAATCCCGCCTCCGATGCCAAAGATTCCGCTACTGACTCCGGCTAGGATTCCAATGAGGATGCAGAGAATGTACGCCATGTGTTGCTAGTGTAGCTCGGGGCCCAGGCCACACCCTTCACCTCCTTGGTTCCCCTGGGGAGACCCCTGGGGAACCAACGAGACTTATGCCCCCCAAAAGGGAGGTCTGCCGAGGCACCAGCACAAGGGCATTCGACACTTTTCGACCGGCCGCGCGGACCGTTTTGCCTCCGACGATGAATCCGCTACTGGCCCCGCCATCTAGATTCATCGCATCCTTACAGCCGAGGGATTGCATCACCGTCGCGAGTCCTTTCATCGTTGTCGTGGTGATGACGAAGTAGATTTCGCCCTTTGCGGTGAGCCCCACCGCGCTTCGAGCCGCCGATTGGGTGAGGATCTTCGGACTCTTGAATCCCTCCGATTCCATGTCGAGTTCGACCTTTCCATCTCGCACAAGTCGGGGGCCGCACCCTATCGCGGTGATCACGCGGTTCCAGAACCCAGAGTTTGTCCCTTGCTCCAAGCGCATGGTGTAGTCGACCACATCTCCCACGCGAAAGCGCTTTGCCATGGCCTTTTCTTCACCGGTGAGGACAAGCACGAACCCATTTGGGGGAGCGGGTTCTGCGGGGGCCCCGACCCGAACCACCTGCTTGTCTTGAACCACGACTCGATAGCCTTCGAACTTGGGCGTGCCCTGCCACGATGGAGTGAAAAGGTACGCCCCGGTGTTCGTCGTCGGGGCTCGGTTCACCCATGTTGCGTACCATCCTCGATCAAAACTCCCGTTCCAAGTCCCCCGAATCGACCAGCGGGCCGGCTCCATGATCCACTCCGTGGGATCACTGGTAAATCCAAGTACGGTCCCCACTCGGCCCAGATGGACAAACTTCCCATCGAGGATGAGAGTTTGATCGGCATTTCGGTACGGCAGGTTTGAGTACGCATCGAAAAAGCAGCCGTTAATGGCCGCCACCGCGCCCGCATCTTTTGCGATCGTTCCCAATGAGTCGATGGCTCCCAATTTGCCTTTGGCAAGCGCGACTTTGGGCTCCCAGTCCTTGAGGGGAGCTTTGACGTATTTCACCACGACGGGCTTCCCATCGACAGAAACTGTCGTGGATACCGGGACAAGTTTTCCTGTCGATGTCAGAATAAGAGGAGCGAGTACCGCCGACCAAATGGAAACCATTACAGAAGGTTCAAGACGGTCAAGGGCAGAGGCTTGCACCAAGAAACCCATGTCTGACATGTTTACTGAGCGGCCCTCGTGGGACGAGTACTTTATGGAGATCGCCAAACTTGTGGCGACTCGAGCCACTTGTCAGCGCCGGTCGGTGGGGGCCGTTTTGGTGCGAGATCGCAGAATTTTGGCGACAGGTTACAATGGGGCCCCGCGAGGTCTCTCTCACTGTCCTGCGGAAGGTCCGAGCCGCGACTGGCCGGACGGGTGCATGAAGGCTGGGCACTGCATTCGCTCGCTACATGCCGAACAAAATGCCCTCCTCCAGGCGGCTTACATTGGAATTCCATGCGAAGGGGCCTCGATGTACGTCACCTGTCAGCCCTGCAATACCTGCGCGAAAATGCTCATCAACGCGGGGGTCCGGCGGGTGGTTTACGAAGGGGATTACCCCGATGAATTCAGCCTCGAACTGTTTCGGGAATCCGGGATGGAAGCATTCAGGCTCGTGGGGCAGGAATTGATCCCCGTACATGGAGATGCAAAGCTCGTATGAGTTGGCTTTTGGCACAATTGGAGGGAGGTGGCAACGAACGGATCCTCGATGGATACCGGTTCCCCCTGCTCGCTGGATTGGTCGCCATGATTGTCGCGTGGGTCGTGACCCCGCTTGTGAAAAAGCTCGCGATTCGGTACGGAGCGATTGACGATCCGACGATCGATGACCGGCGGGTCCACCGCGAGCCGACACCCCGCTGGGGTGGAATCGCGATCTACGTGGGCATCGTGGTGTCCCTGTTGGTCGTGCTCCCCTTTGCCTATCCAAGCGTTCCATTTGCTAACTATCTCATTGGGATTCTGATCGCGGGAGGCTTCATCGTCGTGATGGGGGCCTTGGATGACCTGAAACAGTTTTCTGCGAAGATTCAGCTTGGCTATATCTTGGTCGCGGCCATTTTGATCCAGTTTGTCAAAGGTGGGGCCGGAGTGGTGCAGATTCAAGGAATCACCCCGTTTTGGGAAGCGAATTCTCAATGGATCGAGTTCGGTTGGGCTGCGATTCCGCTCACCGCAATGTATATCTTTGTGGTGACAAAGACGATGGACACGATCGATGGGATTGATGGCCTGGCGGCGGGAATTGCCTCGATCTCGGCTGGCACCCTCAGTCTCATCGCGGTGCATAGTGGCCAGCCTCGAGTGGCGCTTGTGTGCGGAGCCGTCGCGGGGGCCGCTCTTGGATTTTTGCGGCACAACTACAATCCTGCAAGGATCTTTATGGGTACAGGCGGAGCCCAACTTTTTGGCTTCATGCTCGCCTGTCTGAGCATTGTCGGTGCCGTGAAGACGGCGGCCGCAATTGCGCTCATCGTCCCGATTTTGGCGTTTGGAGTCCCGGTCTTCGATGCGTTCTTCGTCATCACGCGCCGCCTTCTGCACCGACAACCCATCACGCAAGCCGATAAGCGGCACCTCCACCATACATTGATGAGTCGAGGGTTGAATCAGCGGCAAACCGTCTGGGTCTTGTACATTGTTGCCATGTCTCTTGGAGGACTGTTGATTTTGGCGGTGAAACTGAGTGGTTAAGCCAGTTGTTGCATTTGTAGTGGGTACGAGGCCAGATACGATCAAGTCTGCGCCTGTCATCTTGGAGTTACAGCGCTACGCGGACAAGATTGACACCGTGGTCATCGCTACTGGACAACACCGTGAGATGCTCCGGCAAGCACTGGATGTTTTCAGCATCGAACCCGATTTAGACCTCGCGATCATGCAGGCAGGGCAGTCGTTGGCGGACATCACCACGCGAACTCTGAGCGGATTAGAGAAATTCTTCCACGAGCGGCATGTCGATCTCGTTCTGGCCCAGGGAGACACAACCACCACGTTTACGGCAGGTCTTGCCTCGTTTTATAGACAGATTCCTTTTGGGCACATCGAAGCAGGGCTCCGAACAAATTCGATTTGGAACCCGTTTCCAGAGGAGTTCAACCGGCGAGCCGTTTCGATGTTCTCGAAGTTCCACTTTGCCCCCACGACTGAGTCCGCGCAAAACTTGGCCGACGAAGGCATCGTGGATGGCGTCTTCGTCACTGGAAATACAGGAATCGATGCCGTAAAGCTTGTCGCCTCGCTGAGCCGGGTCGAGTACGAGCCCGATCACGATGGTCCCGTCATTTTGCTCACGACTCACCGCCGGGAGAACTGGGGCGAACCTCAAGAATCGATCTGCAGAGCCGCACGTCGTTTGCTTGATACGTTCGAAGATGCCATTCTCATCTGCCCCATGCACCGGAACCCCGACGTCCGAGAAGTTCTCGTTCGTCACTTGGGGGATCACCCGCGAACCAGACTCATCGAGCCGCCCGATTACAGCGATTTTGTCCCCTTGATGCGAAGGTCTACTATCATCCTTACGGATTCCGGGGGGGTGCAAGAAGAGGCGCCGGCGTTCGGCATTCCCGTCCTCGTTCTGCGCGAGACCACCGAGCGTCCAGAAGGCGTCACCGCCGGAGTTGCAAAACTGGTGGGCACGGATGAAGAGAAGATTTTTAGCGAAGCATCGGAACTGCTCTCGCACCCGAAAAAATACGCCGAAATGGCGCAGGCTCGAAGCCCTTATGGGGATGGAAGAGCCGCGATGCGCATTCGGTTTGCGATCATGAATTCGTTTGGGCTGAAATCGCCGGCGGAGGACCTTTGGTCATCCTAGAGGCGGTTCTCTACGGAGTTGTGCAAGGAATCACCGAATGGCTACCGATAAGCAGTACGGCTCACCTTCGCATTCTTCCTGAAATCTTGGGCAAACCTGATCCAGGGGCGGCATTTACGGCCGTCATCCAGTTGGGAACTCTCCTCGCAGTTCTCATCTATTTCCGGGGAGAGCTATGGAAGTCTCTCCGAGGATGGGCGCTTTCTTTGGTCAATCCAAAATTGCGCGGGACCCAAGAGGCGATTATGGGCTGGGCCATCGCCGTGGGGACCGTCCCCATTGTGGTTTTCGGGGTCTTGTTTAAGGATTCCATCAAGGGCCAACTGCGGTCTTTGTACGTGGTGGCCACCATGCTGATTGTGGTGGGCATTCTCTTGTGGATCGCGGAGAAGTTTGCGAAGCAAACGAGAAGCTTGGAGACGTTCACTGTTCGTGATGGGTTGATCGTGGGTCTGTGCCAAGCGTGTGCTCTCATCCCCGGCGCAAGCCGGAGTGGAAGCACGATGATCGGAGGTTTGATGCTCGGGTTTGACCGCAGTACGGCGGCGAAGGCTTCGTTTCTACTCTCCGTTCCCAGCATCTTCGCGGCGGGGGTTAAGGAATTTTGGGATGCTCGCCATGACATTCTGGGCGAGCAACTCACGCCTGTTCTCGTCGCGACCGTCGTCTCTTTTGTCGTGGGTTACGCCACCATTGCGTGGCTGATCGGCTACTTGCAAAAGCGTTCTGTGGGCGTCTTTGTGGCGTACCGCGTGGTGCTCGGCATCGTGTTGCTCGTGCTTTTGCAGACGGGCAAGATCGAGCCTATGTCCGGTGTGAGCCAGGAGGCGGCCAATGTTTCGGCGTCGACTTCGAGAACCTGAACTCCCCCCAGAGTGGCTCATCGTTGGGTTGGGAAACCCGGGCGCGCAATACAAGGGAACGCGACATAACGTAGGATTCGAGGCGATTGAGATCATCGCCGAGCGCTACAAGATCAAGCTCGAAACTCGCCGCTTTGATGCTGTGTACGGCACTGGCAAGATCGGAGGTTCGGTCATGATTCTCGCCAAACCTGTGACCTTCATGAACAAGAGCGGCCTGGCCGTGAAGCAGCTCATGCGGCACTATCAACTGGGCCCGGAAAAGCTGATTGTCATCACCGACGAAATGGATTACGCGCCGGGGCAGATCAAGATGCGCCCTGCGGGTGGTGCCGGCGGCCATAATGGGCACCGAAGCATCATCCAGTCTCTCACCACAGAGGAGTACGCCAGGGTGAAGATTGGGATAGGGAAGCCTGAAGAGTCCGGTGTTGATCACGTACTCACCCGGTTCACTCCCGAAGAGCGAGTCGGAGTCGAGTCCGTTTACAAAATATGTGCCGAGGGCATTGATGTCCTCGGCACATATGGGCTTGAGCGGGCTATCACGGCGATCAACAGCCCGCGCTAATTGATGTCGTTACTTGCTTCTCCGGCGCCTCAGCATCGCGGCAATTCCTAATCCTGCAACGACCATCGTAGAGGGCTCAGGGGCCGTGACTACTCCCATGAACGCAGGGTCGTTCATCGTCCCTAACCCGAAGGTCCCAAGGTGGTTGAAGGGGTAGGTCGAATTTTGGCGGGCAATAACAAACCCACCAGGAGTGTTCGCCAGAGCGTAGTGTTCAAAGTGCCCACTCGCAACGGCTCGAACCGATGTAGCGGTAGGGATCACCGATCCGCCCGCGTAGTTCCCCAGAGATGTGTAAAGATTTATCAGCCCACCCCCTGAAAATCCTACAAGGACTTCTCCGGATACGGCTCGCGCAGCGCCGGCAAATGCGCCGGCTACAACACTTGGGAAGTACGAACTTGTTGACAGCGAGAATTTGCTCAATTCTGTGCTTGAAGACCAGTATAGATCGTTTCCGATTGCCACGCCTTGATTTCGATTTGATACGGTTGCGCCGGCATTGTTGAGGAGGAGCGTCGTGACGGTGCTTGTTGGGTTCGTTTGCGTTGTATTGAACTGGAGCAGTCTTGGGGTGGGGCTCGCATCTAAGAAATAAGCATTGTCCCCACGGGCGATCAGGCCATAGGCTCCGTACCATCCGGCGGAGTAGTATTGGGCAACTTTCTCACCCGTGTTATAGTTAAATGCGTGGATGACGGTGTACCCAAGGGCTGTATCCGTATCGCCGACATAGACCCTATTCCTCGATGGGTCCACGGACATGGATGTCGCATTGAAAAATCGGTTTTTCGCGAATTCACCCAGGTAAGCCCCGGTCTCTGGATCGTATCTCTTGATACTCTTTGTGCCCTTGTCCAAGACCATAACCATCTCGAAACTGGCAGACGCCATGACGGTGCACCCCAAAAGGGCACCAAAAAACAACCAACGAGGTCCTCTCATAGAGAGAAGTATACAGGAGTTTTCCGAATTCTCCAAGGAGATTTTTGCGGGAAAAGGTTCAAGCGAGAAGGGCTTCGTGGACCCGTTCGCAATAGGTGTGCTGGACATGCAGGATGTGAATTCCTGCGTCGCCCCACAGAACATCATGCTGCTGGGCAAAGTAGCAGTACATGCGGGTCCCATCTTTTGAGACCCTCCATCCAGACTCCCCGACTCCAGATCGAACCATTACAAACTGGCCCGGACCCACGAACACTTCCTCGGAAAAAAGAACCTGCTTGGGGGTTCCGGCGTAAGAGGATTCGCTGAGCAACAGGTGCCCACGCAGGTTTTGGCGCATCGATCCTTGGTTTTGAAGGAGGACGAATTCTTCACCAATATTCTGCGATCTTTGAACTCCTACGATTCGAATCAAAAGAGCACCCCTTGAACCTATTGCAGGTAGGGACGAGATGTAGGCTCAATCAGATTCAGACAGACTCGGATTCTGCGATCAATTTTTCGAGATTCTTCCGGTAACGATCGAGCACACGGTTCGTCGATTCCAGGGTGTTCTCGGCGACTCCGCGCACCATGGCTTCTTCCACCGCCTGGACCTCGCGCAAGATCTTTTCCATTGTCTTTTTCGCGCTGGCCGTGAGCGTGAGGGTTTTCACGCGTTTATCTCGTGAGGAGGGGACTTGGGCAATCAGTCCCGAAGCCACGTGAGAGGCCACCGACTCGCTGAGAGTGGCGGGCGTGATCCCCAGACGAGTCGCTATCACGGCTTGGCTGCAGTCCGCTTCCGCACTGTGAATCGTGCTCAAAAGCTGGAAAGTGCTCCAAGTGATGCCGAGCTTTTCGAGCCTCGGCTCTAAGGCGGCAGCCTGCAACTCGTAGACTGTTGCGATTCTAGGAGTCACGGACTCTGCATTCATTCCATTAGGTTACCTAATGGAATGAATGCAGAACCCTGGTATGACGAAGCCCCTGGAAGAAACTTCTTCAGGGGCCTCATGCACGGAGATCGAAGCTCGAACCCATGATCGCCGATTGGGCGACGCGAATGGCTCTCGCATTCTCTCTCTCTATTTCAGCGAGCTGCTTTTGCCTCTCGCTTTCGTCGCGGGCAGCTTCGGAAAGTTGCTGCCGTTGTATTGTCCTCTCCACGCGAACCATCGAAACAAGATTCGATGCGACCGCCCGGTTGAATGCCAGTACGTTCATCGCACTTACCTCACGATTTAAGGATTCCATCCCCCCTATTTCGATTCTGCTAGAACGATTACTGGATATTTTCAACCGTCATTTTCAGCCTCTTTTTTGTATCTGAGGACATAATATTTTCGAAATCTCATGCTCGACGTTTGGCTCAAAAACCCTCTTGTCCCCGCGCTAGGATGCCTGGTGTGGGTGGCCATTGCGGTTTGGGTGGTTTCCCTCGTCCACTGGATCATCCAAGGAGAAGTGGAGGGGTGGGCCGGAGCCCTCTTCATCCTTGTCTTGCTCGTCATGGGGACTTTCACGGTAAAGCCCACGACCCCCATCATGACGCCGATCCTCTTTTCGATCGTCGTGCTGGGTGGCATTCTGTTTCCGTGGATCCGGGGAGTGGTGATTCGGCACCAAATGCAGTGCATCGATCACGAACAGCTCTTGAAGGCGTACGACAGACTCGCGCTCAGTCCGTCGGACCCATGGCTTCGCGTGAGGGTCGCCGAAGTTGCATGGACCTGCGGACTGCGCGGCCACGCCATGCGTCTCATGGAAAAGACTCTCGAGCCCATGAACCGTCAGATGCAAGGTGAGTCCCTCACCGTTCTGCTCCAATGGCAAAGGCAAGGCGTGCAGGCGCATGAGTTTGCGCCCTTGACGTGTATGAGTTGCAAGCGCCGGGTCGATCCCGGCACCCCGTTCTGCCACCATTGTGGCCATACGTACCTTCTCGAACATGCCCAAAGTTCTTTGAGCTGGAATTCGATTGAGATGAAGCTCTTTGTGAGTTGGATCATCCTTGGGGCGATGGGCGTCCTTGGGCCGCTTGCGTATTCCTCTCTCTCTGGGCTGCCGCAAACCCTTGCGACCGCGAGTGTGCTCGTGCTCGGCCTCGGGGCCATGCTTTGGGTCCATCGCGCTAAGAACCGATAAGGCTTGCTATCGATCTTTCACCGGGATGACGA
>CAZBXR010000053.1:0-16742 GCA_964496145.1 uncultured Chthonomonas sp.
AGCACCGGGACGGGCGGGGGTTAGACCCAAACAGTCGAGGCCGAAGGCCGAGTCCCAGAAAACCGGGGGTGGGGGCAAGGCGCGCCGCAAAATTGAGCCCAAGTCCCGTTCCGTCGGACAAGGCCGGCGAAATCTGCACCCTCAATCCTCAAGCCGCTTCCCCCAGATCAGTTGGACCTCGTCGGGGAGGTCGGCATAAGCCCCCGGAGTCACCTTCAAAACTTCGCAACCCATCCGGGCGTAGAATCGGCAGGCGGGAGCGTTCACATCTTGAGTTTCGACCCGCAGTTCGCGGACTCCCCGCGCCGCGCACCAAGTTTCGCAGTGTTGCCATAGCTGCCGCCCCACCCCCTGTCCGCGCACATCCGGAGCGACCCGGAGGTCCCAGACGAACGCAAGATCGTTGCGCCCTCCCAAGAGATCGACCCCTGGCGTAGACCAGCACACGGCGGCCGCGCCAAGTACCCGCGCCCCATCTCGAGCAACGAACAACCCCCAGTTGGAGAGGTCGAACTGGCTCGGCCAATCCACCGGACGGTTCCCGAGAGCGTCATACTCCTTCTCCCAAGGCTCAGAAACCGGCACAAAACCGGCCTCCGTCCAGCGCTCGTTGACCCAAAATCGGATGGGAACTTGCCCGTACTCTTCGAGCGCCTCGTGATCAATCGCTACGATCTGTGTGATGCTCTATTTTGGTCCGATCCAGACGAATATGAACAGTTTCTGTCCGATCCTTTATTCAGACCCACTTTCCGCCGATCATGAAAGGTGATGTCGGACACTCCATCAAAAGCAAGCATCTTGGGGGCCTTGAGTAAAGCCCTCGACCTGGTTGAGGGTCAGCCAAAGGGCCATGCTCTTCGCACCGCAAAGCTGGCGCTGAGAATTGCCGAGGAGATGGGGCTCACCCAGGAGCAAAAAGACGACCTCTACTTCGCCGCTGTCCTCAAAGACTCGGGGTGTTCGAACAACGCCGTCCGAATTCAAAAGATGTTTGGAGGCGATGAGTTCTTGGCGAAAAACAAGGTCAAGCTCATCGACTGGACCAACAGTGTCGAGTCGCTCAAGTTCGCCATCGCCCAAACCGAAGCCGGAAACTCGATTGGCGCCAAGCTCAGGCGTCTTGCTTCGAACCTTGGACATCCCACCAAGGTGATGGACGAGGTGACCGAGGCGCGGTGTACCCGAGGGGCATTTATCGCCAACATGCTGGGGCTCGATCCGCTTGTCGCCGAAGCCATCCAGTCTCTCGATGAACACTGGGACGGCCACGGCTCACCGTACAAGCTCGAAGGCGAGAGTATCTGTATTCATGCGCGCATTCTTTGCTTTGCCCAAACCTTTGAGGTGTTTTTCCAAAGCCTTGGGATCGAGGCCGCATACGAAATGGCCGCCGACCGGAGCGGTCGCTGGTTTGATCCTGTCATCGTATCGGCGTGCAATGCGCTGAGGAATGAGCACGAGTTTTGGGCGACTTTCGATGATGTCCAACCCCTCGAAGCGTGGGCCGAAGAGCACTTTCACGCCGCCATGCCCACCGACCTCGATGCCATTTGCCGGGCCTTTGCGATGATCATCGACGCCAAGAGCAGTTTCACCTCGCAGCACAGCAGCCGAGTCGCGTCGTACGCCTGCAAAATCGGCGCGCATCTAGGGCTCGCCCCGGATCAAATCAAGCTCCTTGAACGCTCAGGAATGCTCCATGACATCGGAAAGCTTGGTGTCTCGACAGGCATTCTGGAGAAGCCGGGTCGGCTTGAGCCAAGCGAGTTCGAGCAGATCAAGCTTCACCCAAAATTCTCCGATCAAGTGCTGCGCCCGATCCCCACTTTTGGCCCCATCGCGGAGATAGCCTCCGCGCATCACGAGCGGTTAGACGGAAAAGGGTACTGGCGAGGGTTGAGCGGCTCCGAGATCTCCATCGAGGCCCGGATCATGACGGTCGCCGATGTGTTTGATGCTCTCACCGCCAAAAGGCCGTATCGCGATGCGATGCCTTATGAGAAGGTTCGGGAGATCATGTTCCAAGATAGTGGAAGCGCGTTTGATCCCGACTGCCTGTGTGCCATGGATGAAATATGGGGCGAGAACACCGAATTTTTTGCAGAGGCCGCGTAAGCGATTTACGAAGAAGGGCCGGCTTTCGCCGACCCTCCTCTTCACAAGACAAGCAAGAAATTGACTTAGGGGGTGTTCCTGTTCAGGTTCCACGTGAAGACGGTTGTCTTCACTGATCCATCCGCCTCGCGAGAGAACTGCGTGTACTTGATCTCTTCGTAGTTCAACGACATCGTCTCGCCTGAAGAACTTGCGCCGTCGGACGAAGGTTGGAAGGATGAAATCAAAACATCCTTCAACGTGATGGTCAAATACGGCTCCTCTCGGCCACGCACGCGCTTGGTCACGGTCAGGTGTGCATCCTTGATGTGCTTCCCAGACGCGCAAGCTAACGCAAGCACCGGCGATGCCTTGCTCGAGGCACACATGATGGACAGATCGCTAAAGGTAGCCTTTCCAGCGCCTCCCCCACCACCAACCGATGTCGACTGGCTGATGCCCCAGCCCCAGCTGTCGATGACAATTTCGCCTCGATGGTCTGGTTGTATGGCTTCGCCATCTATCCCGTCAAACTTAATATACATTGGCATTAGTAATCCACCTCTTGTGTCCGAGTTCCGGACGGATTGGTCATGGCAGGGACCACATCGACTTCACCAAACATCGATTGGCCGCTCCCGCCGAAAACAAGCAAATTCCCACCGCTAAATGCAGCGGTATGATCATATCGAGCTTGGGTGAGGGGTTCTCCCGTGGTCCACTCGTCTGTGAGCGGGTCGTAGATCTCGACCGAGGATGTCGGCCGAGTGCTCATCCCGCCACTCACGGCAACCCGACCATCGGGCAACAGAGTCGCCGCGTGTCGAGCGCGTGGAACCTCCATGGGCGCCGCCTCAAACCACTCCTCCGTGACGGGATCATAGATCACCACATCGCGGGTCGGACGTGCCTTTGAGCCCTCTGACCAGGGTCGGTCGTATCCACCCATGAGAAGAATCCTGCCGTCTCGCATGACCGCCGACGCTGCAAGAAATCTCTTGAAGCCACCCTCCACGGGTTCCCGCCGGCCTTGAGAAGGCTTGACTGGACTCATTCTCTGGGCAAACGCAACCGGTGCTGTTGCCAGAAGCGCAGCTGCCGTTGCTCCCACCAAGACCTCCCGCCTAGAAACGCCAGACGGATCTTTCTTGTTCATATCCATGTGTTTTCCCCCAGAAGATTTATTCGAATATCCGCTGGATTTCAAATATATACACCAAAAATCGGCATTCGTGTGTACTTTTGATCTAAAAAAGTGAATTTTTCTTCCCCGGCAACAATACGTTGAGTTCGTACGCACTTTCAACGACCCTCCAAAACCAATCTGCCCGTTTTATTCTTCCTTTGAGCGAGAAAAAAAGAGTACAGTAACAATTTTGAAGTTTCTTTCGTATTGTTGGCACAGTGCCAAAAATGAGCACTGTTTCGAGAGGAAACCTATGAAGCAATTACTTTTTGTCAGTCTCTTGGCGGGGTTCACCGCGATCAGCGGGGCCACCACCTTTGGGCCAATCAGCATGACCCACTTCGCCGGAGTCATTTTTCTACGTGAAGCCCTGATCTTCACGGATACCGACCAAAGGTTGTTGACTTCATTTCCAGACACATCCACGATCCTAAGCCAGCATCTGAGGAATATGGCCGAGGGGACGGTGAAAGTTGAAACCATTCCTGGAGGGATCGGGGTCAATTTCAATCACCTCCTGACGGCTGCCGTTGAACCCAACGACGAAGAGGGCGTGATAGCCTCTTATCGTGCCTCGCAGGACGTGACCCTCACGAAGTCGACCAAGTTTCGGTTCCGCAGCAACTATAGCTATCAAACCACCAGCACGATGGAGAATCACTCCAGCGTTTTCTTTGTCTGGAACAACACGCTTGGCAAGTTGGCCTACCAAGGGTCAAATGATCCTTTTGCAAAACAAGGTTCGACGGACAATACGATCACCCTTTTACCGGGTCAATATTCCTTCAATTGGGATGTAGAGCACCAACTGCCGATCATCGATCCAGCCACCACGACGACCCTGTCGGCGACCGGAACTTGGAGTTACCAGGTGGTTCCTGAGCCCGTCACTCTTCTCGCCCTCGCGGCAGGCGTCGTGTCGGTCGCTAAACGACGGCGACGTTAATCCAACGGAGTCTTTTGCGGCGGAGTGACCTGTGTTGCAGCCACAGGTCCTCCGCGTTTCTCATTCAAAATGGTGTCCATGCACATCGTTGTCCTCACTGGGGCAGGAATCTCGAGAGAGTCTGGCCTGAAAACTTTTCGTGATGGCGATGGCCTTTGGGCCGGGCATCGCATCGAGGATGTTTGCACTCCTCGGGCATTGGCGCGCGATCCCGCGCTGGTTCTTGATTTCTACAATATGCGGCGGCGCGAGGTGATCAGCGCGGAGCCGAACGCCGCGCATCTCGCGTTGGCCCAGTTGCAAGACCACCACCGCGTCGATATCATCACGCAGAATGTCGATGACCTCCACGAACGAGCGGGGAGCCAATCGGTCCTGCACCTGCACGGCGAAGTGCTGAAATCTCGGAGCATGAGGGATTTCGATGTTGTGGTGGAGACTCGAGAGGACATCCATCTGGGGGATGTCGCCCCCGATGGAGCGCAGCTTCGACCGCACATCTGCTTCTTCGAAGAGACCCCTTATCGATGGGACGAAGCCCTGAACCTTGCTCTTGACGCCGACCTCTTTGTTGTCGTGGGGACGAGCCTTCAGGTGTATCCGGCGGCGGGACTTGTGGATATCACCCGCGCCGACCGCGTGGTGCTCATTGACCCGAATCCACCCGCGTTGGGCACCCTCTTGGGGCGGCTTGAAGTGATCGCCGAACCCGCGTCGGAAGGAGTACCCAAGTTCGTCGCGGCTCTTGCCGGGAACTAGCCGGGCAAAGTCGACAGCTAGGACAAGACCTTAGGGAGCGATGGCAGATTCCCAGAGCTCGAGTCCAGCATCGACCATCACCACCATATCCGCTCGGCTGACAACCTCACGTTGTTCTTTCATCGTCAGCTTCGCCACAGACTTTGTAATTTCAGTCATCCCAAAGTAGCGATACGCAAACTCGCCAAACTCCTTTCGGGTCACTGGCGTGTAGGGGGAGAAATTCTTGGGATCGGCGCCGATGTATCCGCCTACCTTGCTCAAAGTGTCCTGGACGAAGGGTATATAGGGCGAGCCCTTGGGCAACGCCTTCAGCCCCTCGGCGCTGGTCAACTTTTGACCACTGCGGACCCTGATCTTCTTGAGAACATTCTTGTCAAATCGCGCCTCGCCTCCGTCTTCAACCACACTCGCCACAATCGCCATTTGGTTCAGCGCATCGTTGAGCAACACCACGAGTTCGCCCGAGGTGCACTCCGTGAGCGGATAGAACCTGTTTCCTTCAAAGGCCCTGACAATGCCCCATCTCTCGACCAGGCTCTGCAACGCGTCGTAATAGTGGTCGGTGCTCTCGACATCCTTAAACTGGGTGACCGACACGACGGGGGCCTTGGCCCACACGAGCGTGGGCTCAAATTTTTGGGGCACCGCAGTGGCAGCGCATGCAATCGTGGCCAGGGCAACGACGACAGTCGAGCGAAGTTTCACGCTTCAAGTATACGCAACCCTTTCTCAGCCTAAATGCTCGAGGTCAGAATTGCAAACGGAAGAAGGAGCAACGAGAGCACTAGAATGATGATGTTTGCGACCCTCGGGGCATTCGCCATCGGGTGCCCCACTTCCAGAGCCTTGTTTGCATAGATGATCCCCACAATACTCGCAATGAATCCGCAGCAAACGAGACTCAGGCCGAAGCAGACCCATGAGATCGTCACAAACCTATCGGTTTCGGGGGAATAGGGCTGCGAACCGTAATGCGAAGGCCGGACATATGGCGACGAAGAACCCGGAGGGCTTGAATACCCAGAATTGTAGGGCTGACCCCCGAACTGTGGGCCTCCGTGGGGTCCAGGGTTATGACCGCCTCCGCCTTGGTAAGGAGGGGTCATCGGTTGGGGTGTGCCAAGGAGGATTATCCCTGGCACATCCCGCGCGAGCAACCGCCGGCCGGTCATCGCGTCTTCGACCCAAGAATCAGGGGCAAGTCGCCCTTCTGATGCCCACTGGGTGAGGATATCGGCCGTGGCAGGGCCGTATTTATCTCCACTCGGGGCGAGTACGTAGTAGCTACTCATTGGCTCGAAGGAAGGTTCTTGAGCTGGGGTTGCTTACCGCTGAGCCAGCCGGAACATGACCCCTATCGCCATCCCTAAGATTAAGGTGACGATACAGAAAATTTTGGCGTTCTTCGCCTGGGGGTGACCCATTTGCTCTGCTTGACTTGCGACAACAATGCCGACCACGGAGAAAATGAGCGGACAGCAAATGAGACCGAGCGAGCCCATAATCCATGCTGTTGTCACCTTCTTTTGCGCCTGAGCCGAGTTCATCCCGAAATCGGGTCGCTGATAAGGAGAGCCTTGGAAACCCGGAGGTGCGGAGAACTGTCCCTGCGGGGCGCCCGGACCGGGGGCGGCGCCAGGGAATTGTTGTGGGGCTCCTACGGGGCCAGGAGGATTCGACGGCATTTGCCCCATCGGCGGAGTTTGGGGGGCGACGTTCGGGAACTGAAGTCCGGGAACCTGAGACGCAGGCATCCGTTGGCCTGTGGCGGCATCTTCTAGCAGGGAATTTGGAGCCAGCCGGTCTTCCTGAATCCAGCCGTTTAGGACATCCACGGAAGCAGGACCATATTTTTGACCCGTAGGATCGACAACAAAATAATTCATAGGATTGAGTACCTCGTCTAGCAGCGACTATCGTACACCAAACGACGGCAAACTTTGCCACACTCCTATCACTTTTGGAGAATCCCAATTGCGATTTGAGGCCTGGCAATATTCTCTAGACCCGACGACTTCGAGGGCAATTCATGCAGGAGGGCACGCATTTCGTATTGGTTTCGAGGGAAAAGTGGGTCCGACGGGTACAATTTCGGTTCCGATGCAACCTCAAAACCCCGCCCTCATTGGGATGAGCCCAGCCGAGCTGTGCGAAGTTGCCATCGAACTTGGCGAGAAGCCCATGCGCGGCAAACAACTCGCGAAGCATCTCTACGGGCTCCAAACACCAAGTTTTGCCTCGATGACCGATCTCCCGCAGGGATTGAGGGAGAGACTAGAGGCTGAATTCACTCTTCACTCGATTCAGATTGCGAAACACCTGCGATCGTCGGATGGGGTGGAAAAGCTCCTCGTGCACAACGGGGACCACCAAGTTTACGAGTGCGTGCTCCTTCCGTATGAAGACCGCGTGAGTTGTTGCATCAGCACCCAAGTGGGCTGCCCCATGGGCTGCACTTTTTGTGCGACAGGCTTGGGTGGGTTTGACCGAAACCTCACGGCTGGAGAAATCGTCTCGCAGTACCTCTTGCTCCAGCAGCTCACGAAGCGACGAATCAGTCACATCGTTTTCATGGGGATGGGGGAGCCACTTCTCAATCTTGCCAATGTATTGAAGGCGATCGGAATCTTCCACGATCAAATCGGCCTGAGTCTTCGCCACATCACGATTTCGACCGTCGGATTGGTGCCACAAATCGATGAGCTCGCCCGCGAGCAAATGCCGATCCATTTGGCCCTTTCCCTTCACTCAGCCATCGATTCGGTCCGAGATAAGCTAATGCCAGTCAATCATCGTTGGCCAGTGGCAGAAGTTTTTGCGGCCATGAGGCGCTACCACAACTCGACTGGGCGAAAAATCACTCTCGAATACCTTCTGATCCATGGCGTGAATGACACCGATGAGCAAGCTCGAGCCCTCGGCCAGTTGGTAAAGGGCGTGCCCAACGTCATCAACATCATTCCCTTCAACTGGGTCGATACCGGTTATGGCTACAAGAGGCCCACTCGGGAGCGAGTGCAAAAATTCAAGCGCACGCTGAAAGCAATGGGATGCAACGTCACCGAACGCGTCGAGCGAGGCCATGACATCGCGGCGGCTTGCGGCCAATTGGCGGGAGAACACCAGGGGCGGTTCGCCCAACGGGGTCCGGCGATCCCCGTTTCGGCAGCTTCAAAATGAGGATTGACCGTCACGCCTTGATGCTCCTCTTTTTGCCCGCACTCGTGACTGGGTGCGGTTCGAAAAAGACGGCAACCCCCAGTCCAACCCCAGAAACTCCCGCGAAGAAATCCGAGATCGAACGCGCCGTCCGTACCGGAAACGGCACCATGACTCAACAAGGGGAGGATCAGAAACCCTCGTTTGTCGTTCGATGGGAGCGCAGCAAACTTGAGATCCAAGAGTCGGCGGGGGAAGGCCAATTTGAGGTCGTGACGGGGGACCTAATTGATTCCGACGGCATCGCGAGTCAGTTTTCGTCGGCGACCGCGGTCGCGAAAAAGGCTCCGGCGATCCTCGAATTGAAGGGTCGGCCCCAAATCAAGTCTCTCCGCAATGACGCCGTGATTCGGGCGGACACGATCCGATGGCTCGATGCCTACGGACTCATCGAAGCCAACGGGAACGTGTCCATCGAAAGCCCGGAGTACTCTCTGCGTGGCGTCCCGGCTCTCATCGCCAGCCGCGATATGAGCAAGGTGGGCACCCCAGACGTCTTTAAGAAACAGATCGAAGCAACCATGAAAGCCGCAAAGGTCAAGAATATCGTCCTCCCGCTCCTGCTGGCAGCGAACGCCAACGTCCCCGCCCAAGCCCAAAGCAAAGTCGCCGACATGGTGTTGGAGAACTTCGGCAGTCTCTCAAGAGAGATCAAAGGAGAGCGGATGCTCTTTCTTGTTACCGGAAACCCCACCTTTGAAGGCTATTGGGCCAAAAAAGGGATGCGCGTGGTTGCCCGCGAGGCGGAAGGGTATGCCCTCCCCGCCGCCGAGGGCGGATACGACCTGAAGGAAGCCACCTTCTCCGGGAACCTCGTGACCACCATTCGGAATGATCTCTCTGGCGGGACTGCGCGATTGATGGTTGTCTCTGGGGACTCCATGAAGTACACGGCCACGGAATCTGCAGGGAATGCAGAAATCTTTGGCCCGGTGACCCTCACCCAAAAGCTTCTTTCTGCATCGGGTGCCGTCACCCGAGAGGTCACTCTCAAGGGGTCGCGGGCGACCGCTGACTTCGTGCCCTTTGGACAAAAGTCGAAGGCGCCTTTGAGGAGTGCGACTCTCTCAGGACCCGTGAGCGGGACCATGACCTCGTCTGGAAAGACGGGCGAGCGAACGACGACCTTTACCGGAAGTAGCGTGGAGCTCACCGAGGGCGCGGAGCAATCCACCATCCAGCTTGGCGGCAAGATTTCGGTGACAAGCAACCTCAGCGGCCCCAGCGGTCAGAAGGTGACCTTCACGGGGAACAAGGGGTCGGTGGTGATGTCCCCCCTCCAAGAATCCTCCAACCAGCCATTGCGCTCCCTCACCCTTTCGGGGGGAACCACGATCGTCCTCACAGAGGTTCAAACATCCAAGGACGGCAAGAAGAATCCGATTCGTGTCAATGCAAAGGGCGACGGGCTCACCTATACGGTCGGGGCCGATGGCACAGCCGTCGTCGTTCTCACCGGAAATGTTGAATTCGATGGAGAGGATTCTCAGTTGATAGGAAACACCAAATGCCAAGCGGCCACCGTCTATCTGAACGAAAAGGGCGAAGTTGCCAAGGTCGTCTTCAAAGGTGCAGGACGCAGCGAAATCAAGGAGAAAAAGCTTGAAGATAAGGGCTGAAAACCTGCATAAGAGCTACAAGGGGCGACCGGTTGTCATCGATGTTTCCATCGAAGTGCCGCAAGGGAGCATCGTCGGTCTTTTGGGCCCCAACGGCGCTGGAAAGACGACTACGTTTTACATGATCACCGGGCTGGTGAAGCCTGAAAAGGGCGTCGTGCTTTTCGATGAGAAAGAAATCACGAAGTGGCCGATGTTCAAGCGCGCTCGCGCAGGTCTGGGCTACCTGCCGCAGGAATCAAGTGTCTTCCGCCGGCTTTCCGTGGCCGATAACTTGCGACTCGTGATGGAAGTCAACGGGCTCGGAAGCGAGGAAATCAAGAAGCGGGTTGGCGAACTTGCCGAAGAATTGCACATCACCGGCATCTTGGACCGAAACGCCGGTGTGCTCTCGGGTGGCGAGCGACGACGGGTAGAGATTGCGAGGGCGATGGCCACCAATCCCCACTTCATTCTCCTCGATGAGCCGTTCACTGGAATCGACCCGGTGACTATCGAAGAGCTTCAAGTGATTTTGCGTCAGTTGAAAGAGCGAGGCCTTGGGATTCTCATCACCGATCACAACGTAGGGGCCACTCTTCGCATCACCGATACGAACTACATTTTGGTGGAGGGCAAGGTGATCAAGCACGGGACCGGTGCCGAGGTTGCGGCTGACCAGGGCGTTCGAGACTTCTATCTTGGGCAGCAGTTTGTTCACCACGAGGCGACCGCTTCGGGGGCAGGAGAAGGAGCCGGGGAGCCCAAGTGAAGCGACTTTCCCGCCTCGTTCTCCTTGAACTTTGGGGGCCATGGCTCTTTGGAGTCGCCATTTTCACGGTCCTCATCATGGCTGGGTCGTTTCTCTTCCAGCTCACGGGATACCTTGCAAAAGGGATTGACTTCCCTACCATCATGCAACTCTCCGGTCTCCTCATTCCGGGAATCGTGGCCAAAACCTGCCCGATGGCGGTTTTGCTTGCTTGTCTGCTTTCCTTCGGGCGGTTGAGCGGCGATAGTGAAATCGTCGTTTTGAAAGCGGCCGGGACGAGCCTGACGAAGATCATGGTGCCGGTGGCCGCATTCGGCCTTGCCGTGGCCATTCTCACCTTCTTTATCAACGACTTCATTGTTCCCCGCGCCAGCTACGGGGCGAACACCCTGAAGGAGAAGATCGTGGCGAGACTCGACTCCAGCGCGATCCGTCCCACCAGCTACCCTATCTTCGAAGACAACGTTTTGAAAGCCATGGTGATGGCCGAGAACTTTGACATCGCCGAAAAAACGCTCTCGAAGGTTGCGATCATTTTCTACGATAAGAAGTCCGACCCCAACCTGTTCCTCACCGCCGATAAGCTTGTGTTTGAATTGGCAGACGGGAAGCTGAACACGAAGGATGGGTGGCGGGTGCAAGGCACCGCGCATTTGGTGACGATGGAAGGGAACGCAACCACCGTCCAAAATGCGTGGCCTGCCGGAACCCAGTCCCCCGACATGACGGACAAGGACCTTGTGGCTCAGAACCTGAAGGACTTTGATGGTTTGAGCATGGCGGAGCTGAAAGATCAGATTCGTCAGGCCAAAGAGAATCGGGTCCCCGCCTCCAACATCCGGAACATGGAGTTCGGATTTTGGAACAAGATCGCCATTCCGTTTGCCGCATTCGTCTATGCTTTGGTAGGCGCGCCGCTTGGAATTCGCAACCATCGCACGGGAGCCGCGACCGGATTCACCCTCGCCGTCGTCATTATCTTTGGATACATGCTCCTCACAAACTTCATGGCGATATGGGCCCAAGGCGGACAAATTCCTGCCTGGGTGGCCAGCTTCGGCCCGCTCGTCGTCGGGACGGCGGTCGCTCTGTACGCAATCCGAGCGAAGAACACCTGATCTATGGACATCGTAAGCGGCGGCGTGATATTGGTTTTCTGCTTGGTGGGGGCGCTCGTCGCCCTCCTCGCAGACAACTTGGGCCGCAGCATAGGCAAAAAACGCCTTTCCATCCTCAAACTTCGGCCCAAGCACACGGCCGCCGTGTTCATCCTGCTGGGCGGGTTCCTCATTCCACTGATGACGGTGGCGATGATGGCCGCCTTCAGCAAAGACCTTCGCACCATTCTGCGCGAAGGCTCGCGCCTCGTAAGCGAGCGCGACAAGGTCCGGCTAGAGCTGAAAGATGCAGAATCTCGCCTCGACAAAGCGAACACCGCCACCAGCGCCGCCGAGGCGAAGCGAGCCGTCGCTCAAAACAACCTGAACGTGGCCAACAAGGGCCTCGATCTAGTTCGAACCGAGCTGAAGACCAGCAAGACCACGATTGCCACCTTGCAATCTCAGTCTGCCTCCATCCGCACAAAACTAGGACGGCTTCAATCGAGCCTCGCCGCCATCCAAGTCAAATTACGCTCTCGGGAAACACTTCTGACCAAGCGAAACGCCGACCTGGCGGTGCTCGAGAGCAACCGAAAAGAGTACGAACAGCGGCTCAAGGACTTCAATGCTGTTTTCAATGAACTGCAAGACGAAATCGACGATTTAAAGCGAGAAAAGCTCGCCATCGAAGAGCAGAGCGCCGACGCAAAGAAAACTTTGGTGTTGCAGCAAAAACAAATTGAGGAAACTCAAAAACAGTTGGACCGCAAGCTTGAAGAGGTCTCTGATCTGAATATAAGGGTCGAGCAACTCAGCAAACAAGTGGAAGACTTGGCGGCATCGGCCCAAGAGACGTTTGCCTCCGCCTCATTCTCGCGTACGGCACCCATGATTTTTGCCCGAGATACAGAGTTGGCGAGGATCATTATCCCCGTGGCACGGACCATTCCCGAGGCTGATCGCCTCGTCGCCGAGGCCCTGAAGGAAGCTGGAAAGCGGGCGGTCGATCGCGGAGCGCGGGACCAAGCCCCGTACAAATCCGCCGACTTCTTCCCAAGAAACAGCAGTTCTGGCCGAGTGACGCCAGAGATGGAACGTGCGGCACTAAGGGCCGATATTCTGCGGATCCGGGCCGAACACGTTCTCATCTTGGTGGCGGCGTGGAACGCCTTTGCCGAAGAGGCCGTTCCGGTGCGCGCCAAACTCTTGCCAAACATCGTTGCGTTTCCGCCCGATGTCATCATTTCAGAGACGAGGATTGACGGAGACGCTTCGGAGAAGGCGATCACCGAACGACTTACGGAGTGGATTCGTGTGGAACTCGGTTCGGCCCTAGAGAGAGCCGGAGTGATTCCAAACACCGGTTCGGAAGATCGTTTTGGCACAATTTCCCTCGACCAGGTGTTGAAACTCGTACGGGAGATCAAGGGAGAGGGCCGACGCCTGCGCGTCCAAGCCATCTCTACCGCAGAGATACGCGCCGCTGGGCCCGTGAAGATGGAAATACGATTGCGATGATTGGTTTGACCGAGAAGATAGTTGCAGCGATTGACCCAGGGTCGAGCAAGGTAGGCATGGCTCTTGTCAAGCGGACTGAGGCCAACGAGATTCTCGTCATCGAGAGAACGATTGCTACAACCGAATCTTGGTTGGAAGTTTTACGAGGTTGGACTCAAGCGCACAATGTGGCCCAGATCATTCTTGGCAACGGCACCCGGCACAAGGTGTACCGAAATGAGATCTTGGCCGCGATGCCCACCGCGAGCCTTCTCACCGTAGACGAGACCAATTCCACCTACGAATCTCGCGCAAAGTACTGGGAACACAACCCGCGAACGGGCTGGAGACTCTTTTTGCCGGCGAGCATGCAGTACCCCCCGGTGCCTTTTGACGATTTTGCCGCGCTCGTTCTCGCAGAAAAAGTCCTCACGGACTAGCGATTCAGGTTCAAAACGGACCTTTCAGATTTTTTCTGAAAATTAGTGTCACATTTCGTGGCCTTCTTGGCAGATATACAAGTGAAAGGAGAATCAGGAGAGACGGATTTCCGTCATCACCTGTTCGAAACAAAACCAACCTGAATACCGACCGGCTAGCCACAATTTCTGTCCTCTCCCAGGCTATCCGGTCACTTTTTTTGTCAGGACCCTTTTCTTGACCGCCACGCGGCCCCACATGTTCCCTCCATTTTCCCGTGAGGACTAGTTCACTTCGATCGAAGTTTCCACCGCAGGATTCTCGCGCAGAGTAGCCATGATCGTGCAGTACTTCTCTTCGCTCAGACTCACCGCCTTCTGAACCTGGGCCGGGTCGATCCCTTCCCCTTTTACGATGTGCCGAATCACAAACTTCGTGATCGGTCGCGGATAAGTCCCCTCGGGAGCGCTTCGCTCGCGATCGACCTCAATCCGGTACGAATCCACCTCATATCGCTTTTTGCGAAGGACGGAGATGACATCCATGGCCGAACACGCGGCGAGCGCGGAAACAAAAGCCTCCACGGGGGTCGGTCCTTGGTCTTGGCCCCCAAAATCGGGGTGAGCATCCATGGTGAAGGTTTTTCCAGATTCAGAAGAAGCGTCAAACCGCATTCCGCCCTTCCATTCCACATTAATCATCTCTTGTTTCTACTCCTGTTTTGGACGTTGGGATATGCCCCTCGCCCGAATCAATCTCTCTCGGTGATCGTTGAGCGGACAGATCACCCGGAGACCAAAAATATTGGCGACATCAACGGCTTGTCTCCACTTTTGTGGATTCAGCTTTCCATCTAGGCAGTTTCGTCCGTCCTTATCATAACGGGGGCAATCCCGGCAGTTCATACTATCACCATAACCTCATGCTCCTCGCAATCTTACTCACCCAAGCGACGCCTTCCACTGCACTGCCTGTCGATCTGTCCTACAAGTCCGGCGTGTTCACCGCGAAGGGCCCAAACTGGACTGAGACAGTTGCAATCGCCCCGAAAGAAGCCGCTCCACCAAAGAAGTTCGACTTTGTCGATGGCGATTTCCGCATCTTTTGGGACGGGAATCAGATGACCGTCCGACTTGGAAAATACCAGCGAAGCACGAAGTTTGTCGATATCCCCACCTCCCCCCGGCTCTTTTCGAAGGAGCAAATCACAGATGCGATTCGCGCCGTGGATAAGGGAGAACTCACGCTGGAAGCGTCCTCCTTGGCGGGGCATGAACTGATCGGCGAAGATCTGTACCTCCTCATGCGATGGAATCGCGCGGACAAGACGCCCGGATTCGAGGCGCTTGTTCGCATCAACATGACCGAAAAAACACCATGGTTTAAGGTGATGGGCAAACTTCCGGGCACCTCGCGCGCCACGGGCGTCGTCGCGGACGAGCTGTTCATGGAGGGCAAGCGTTTGGCGGCCGTCGCCGAGCAGGGAGAGGGGAAATGGGGCCTCGCCACGTGGGACCTCGACGAATCGTACATGCGCTTCTACCCGCTCGGACAGAACCTGTTCCGATACAGCATCCCTGGCAAAGCCCCAGAAAAGCTGATGTTTGTGGAGCGCTCCACCTACGGAACCTACCTTGGCGGCGAGATTGATTTGGCCGAGAAGGAGCGCGTGGATCTCGCGGAGTCTCGCGACAAGATAAGCTTCGTGAGCAGCGACCCCGTGGTCGTTCGGTTCGACAGCACAGAACAGTGCCGGATTCGGTTCATCAACTCAAGCCTTGAGAGAACCTTTGCCCCATGGACAGCCGCCCGGATGACAAAGCGGGGCCTGCTGACATGGTTGCCGAGTGCATCGCCCACCCAAGCGGCCTTCTTCTACCCAGATAACTGGACCTTGCAAGGAAAGTGGTTCGCCAACCCTTAATCTGCACCCAATTTGAACCCGGTATCTGGTAAACCCTATGCTGATATGGGTAAGTACCTCCCTTGCTTCAAAGCCTATGATGTGCGTGGCATTGTTCCTTCTGAACTCAACCCGGATATAGCGTATAAGATCGGCCGAGCTTTTGCCGCAGAGGTAAAACCCAAAAAGGTCTGCGTGGGCTATGACATCCGACTCTCGGGCCCCGATCTTTCCGTAGCTCTCACGAAAGGATTGAACGACGGAGGGTCCGACGTAGTTGACCTTGGTTTGGTCGGCACAGAAATGGTGTACTTCGCGACCGCCAACTACGGCTACGACGGCGGCGTGATGATCACCGCCAGCCACAACCCACCCCAATACAACGGCATGAAGATGGTGCGCTCAGAGAGCCGCCCTATTAGCGGAGATTCGGGCCTGAACGACATTGAACGCCGAGCCTTTGAAGAAGACTATGCCGACGGTGGCAGCGGCTCGGTAGAGAGCAAGAACGTCTACGCCGACTTTGTCCAGCACCTGCAGCAGTTTGCCGATATGGGCAAGATGAAGCCTCTGAAGGTCCTTGCCGATGTGGGCAACGGGGCGGCCGGGGTCGCCATGGAAGCGCTTATCCCCACCATGCCCATGCAAGTGACCAAGATGGAATTTGAGCCAAACGGACACTTCCCAAATGGCGTTCCAAACCCGATTCTCCCCGAATCACGCGCCCGTGCAGAGGCGGAACTCAAGAAGGGCGGCTACGATTTTGGTGTGGCTTGGGATGGCGACTACGACCGCTGTTTCTTCCTCGACGAAGACGGAAACTTTGTGGAGGGCTACTACATCGTCGGAGTCTTGGCGAAGGCCCTTCTGGCCCAAGAACCTGGTTCGACCATCATCTACGACCCCCGTCTGACGTGGAACACGCTCGATATCGTCAACGGTCTGGGCGGGCGACCCGTCGTCTGCAAGAGCGGCCACGCCTTTATCAAGGAGCGGATGCGGGCCGAAGATGCCATCTATGGCGGCGAAATGAGCGCCCACCACTACTTCAAGAAGCATTGGTACTGTGACAGCGGCATGATTCCTCTTCTTTTGATCGCCGACCTGATCTCAAGAACAGGGCAAACCTTCGGCGAGCTAGTGAACGAAATGATCGCGAAGTTCCCGTGCAGCGGCGAGGTGAACTCGACCGTCGCGAGCGTGCCAGAAGTCCTCGCGAAGATCGAAACTCTCTATCCAGGG
>CAZBXR010000054.1:0-16702 GCA_964496145.1 uncultured Chthonomonas sp.
GGGAAGAATGGGGTTCAAAGCCACGCCTTCCAGGCGCGAAGCGACACAAAATCACGCGGATCACCATCCACCACACCGGCGTGGCCATCAATCGGGCTCGCTCGCTCGAGGACAAACTCCGGGGGCTTCAGACCTTCAGCCAGCGGGTGGACAAACTCGCCGATGGGCGGACAAAACCGGCATGGCCGGATATCCCTTATCACTACTACATCTCGGTAGATGGCCGGATCGGCGAGGGACGCCGCTGGCGATATGTGGGAGACACGAACACCGAATATGACCCCACCGGGCACCTCTTGATTGTGGTCGAAGGCAACTTCGAGACCGAAAAGCCAACGCCGGAGCAGCTTTCATCGCTAGAGAAGCTGACGCTCTGGTCTTCTTGGAACTGGCGCGTGCCCGCTTCCATGCTCGGGTGTCATGGCGACTTTGCCAAGACCGATTGCCCCGGAGCCGCACTCCGCGAGTTCATGCCCTCGCTTACGGACTTGCTTAAGAAGCAGGGCTACCCGGGACAGTAAAGGGAAGGGGCAAGAACCCCTGCCGGAAGTTCAACTCATCGAGGTAGCGCAGGCGGGTGACCCGCTCGGGTCGAAAGTGGGGTTGCAAGGGCGTGCGACCGGCCCAGCAGATGCCGCTGTATCCGCCAAAACTGGGCACGCTCGCCCAGTAGTCGCCGACCTCGGGGAACGTGCGCCGGAAGTTGGCTTGAATCTCAACCAGGGAATAGGGGCAGTAAAGCACGTTGTCGGCTTGCGTGACCACAAATCCGGTCGGGCTGAGGAGCCGAAGGCAATCGGCGTAAAACGTATCGGTGAACAGCATCTCGCTGATCTCGCCGTCCTCTTCCTCATAGGTATCCGTGGCATCCACCACGATCAAATCATACGGCGCGTGGTTTTCCTTGACAAAAGGGAAGGCATCGGTGAGACGCAAATGCACCCTCGGATCTTCGAAAGCCCCATCACTGACGGTCGGGAGGTGCTCTCGGCAGAGCCTCACCACATCACCATCAATCTCAACCATATCCACGTGCGTGATCGAGGCATGCTTGCAAATCTCGCGAATGACTCCACCATCGCCGCCCCCGACGACAAGCGCCCGAGTCGGATTTTCTTGCGCCATGAGCGCTGGATGCACCAGCGTTTCGTGATAGGCGGCTTCATCCATCTCAGCCAGTTGCACGTGGTTGTCCAGGAACAACATTCGGCCAAACACGTCGGTGTCGTAGATATCGATTTGTTGGAATGCCGACTTGTGGCTGGCCAGGTGCGTCTTGATAGACGCGGTCATGCGCAGCTTGTCGCTACGGATGGGGAAGTCAAGTACCTGGCGGCTCATGTCGGCGGATAGGATACCTTTCCGGCTTTAAAATTCCTTGTCCACAGGTGGAACGGGGTGATCGATTTTGATCTTGGGGGCCTGGGCGACTTGGGCCTTCGCATCGAGAAGCGAGGCGAAATAGCAAACGATGGTCAAAAGGACCCCGAAGATCGTGGCGAAATGGAGTTCACCGGCTTCAGGTCCTGCCCTCCCGAACACGCGGAGCAAGCTTGAAATGCCCTTGGGCATGAAAACGACGATGCCAATGCCCGTGAGGTAACCCAGCAACAAAGAAAGGCCCTTCGCGAGTTGCCCCGACGAGAGTTGCCCCAATCCTGGGAGAAACAGGCTAAGCATAAAGGCAGATTGGCCGCTGGCGCTTCTCCCCAAGAGCCCCTCGTTCCCGAGGAGTTTCGCAACGTCCGCGGCGTCCATCGCGAAAACGGTTTCCGCAAACTTTCGCTCGGCAGAGATGTTTTTGGGATCGGCCTCCACGGCTTCTTTGTAGAGTTGCCTTGCTTTTTGCCGCTGGCCGCGAACAAGTTCAACGTCGCCTTGGGCCTCAAGAACATGCGACGAGCCGGGGGCCAACTCGCTCATCTCTTCCAGGATCTTGGCTGCAAGCTTTTCATCGCCCCGGCGAATCGCGACTTGGCGGCGCCCTTCGAGCGTTTCTAGTTGTTCTCGTATGAGGTCAGGATTCGGCGTCAACAGGTTCAGTCACCAGAGTAGGATCCTTTGGCATTTCGTTCCAAAGCTCCTCAAGGGAATAGAATTGACGCTTTTCCTCGCGCATGACGTTCAGAACCACGTCACCAAAGTCAATCAATACCCATGAGGCATCTCCTTCTTCTTGACGAAGCGCACGCTCTCCATGATTCTCACGAAGTCGTTCAGAGATTCTTTCTGCGATGCTTCGAACGTGAGTATCGCTTGTTCCGGTGCAGATCACGAAAAACTCGGTGATGGTCGTTTTCTCGTGAACATCGAGAACCTCAATCTGGTCTGCCTTCATTTCGTCGGCATATTGGAGGATGGCGTCTAGCTTTTCTTGGGTCGTCATGTGGTCTTGAGATCATAGAGGCCATGGGCCTCGATATAGTCGGCTACGGCAGGAATCGTGAGGTGTCGCCACGGTTCTCCCTGAAGGATCAGAGAGCGTATCCCCGTGCTGGAAATGGCATTGGGTTCCATCTCGATCCAGTCGATGTATTGGTGAAACTCATCGGGAAGGCTCCTGAAGATGACATCCTTATCAAACTTTGGCCGCACAACGCAGCCGATGCGGGCGATGCGGACAATTTTCTCGGGTTGCTTCCACCCGTAAAATCCAGCAAGGGAATCTCCGCCGAGAATGAGATGCACCTCGCTCCCTTTCCGTGGGTTGAGTTCTTGTAAAGTGTCTACCGTGTAAGACAACCCGCCTCGGGTGATCTCCAGGTCGCTCGCCGCGAGGCCCTCGCGGTCCTCAATTAAGAGCTCGACCATTTTGAGTCTCCGCTTGGGGGTTGCGCCTTTCGTCCGTTGCTTTTCCGGGTTAGTGTGGGTAGGCACAAACACCACCTCGTCGAGCCCGAGTTGGTCTTTTGCTGCTTCGGCAATCTGTAGATGCCCCAAATGCGGTGGATCAAAGCTACCGCCAAAAATTCCCAGTTTCATGCTCATTACCAATCCGTAAAGTTGAACACGTGCGTGCCAATGTACACAGTGTCTCCCTCTTGGGCTCCTTTTTCTTCGAGCTTTTCGATGATGCCAAGGCGTTGCAATCGGCGGTGCAAGTACCGAACCGCGTCCTTGTTCTCCAAATCTGTCATCGCGACCATGCGCAAGATACGCTTGCCAACAATCTCGTACGCTCCGTCCTCGGTGATCTCGACATCCCACGAGTCGTCAATCTTGCGCTCTTGAGCCGGGAGCAGAACCGGGATGACCTCGACCGACTCTTGGGCCTTGAGGGTTTCCATGGTCTTGTAAAGCAACTCTTCGAGCCCTCGGTTTGCGACGGCAGAGATGGCGTACACGGGGTGTCCGAACTGCGCAAACTGCTCTGTGAATTCTTTCACCTGTTCGGGTTGCAGCAGATCGATCTTGTTCAGCGCAATAATTCGGGGCCGAGCGGCTACATCAGCGTTGTAATTGTGTATCTCTTTCTCGATCGTCTTGTAGTTTTCTATGGGGTCTGACTCATCGACGGGGAGAGTGTCCACGACGTGGATCAGCACCTTCGTCCGCTCGATATGCCGAAGAAACTGAATGCCAAGACCGTGACCCAGGCTCGCGCCATCGATAAGGCCGGGCATGTCGGCGACGACAAAGGTGTCGTTCGCAATACTCACGACGCCGAGATTCGGTTGGATGGTCGTAAACGGATAGTCGGCAATCTTGGGCTTCGCCGCTGTGATTCGGCTGAGGAGAGTGCTTTTGCCTGCGTTGGGCAACCCGATCAACCCCACATCGGCCAAGAGTTTCAGCTCGAGCTTCGCGATAATGACATCGCCAGGGGCTCCCTTTTGGGCGAAGTTCGGGACTTGGCGAACGCTGCTGACGTAGTGCGCATTTCCAAAACCTCCGCGGCCGCCTTTGCAGATGATGAACTTTTGGCCGTGCAAAGACATGTCGGCGAGGACCTCGCCAAATGTGGTGTCGGTGATCACCGTCCCGACAGGAACCTTCAAAACGACTTCTTTACCGCTCCGTCCGCGCTTGTTTCCCACGGCGTGCGCCCCATCTTCGGCGGCGACTTTTTGGCGCAAGCGGAAGTCGTACAGGGTTCGACAACCTCGTTCGGCGATGAGGATGATGTCGCCGCCCTTTCCGCCGTCGGCTCCATTGGGGCCGCCTCGGGGAACGTGTTTTTCCCGGTGGAACGAAACCGCTCCAGAACCGCCCGTCCCACTCTTTAATTCAACGACTGCCTCATCAAAAAACATTAGGAAGTCTCCTCTTCGGGAATCATGCCCGGTGCTGGGGTCACGGTGATGACCTTTTTCTTCAGGTCCACCTTGTGGATAAATTCAAAAACCATCGGGATGTAGATATCGCCGATGACGAGGACATCTTGTGCTGGACCCTGGAAGATATCTTTCACGGGACCAAGCACGCGCCCTTCTTTTGTTTTCACGGTCATGCCGATGAGATCGGTGAGGTAATACTCGTCTTCATCAAGCTCTGGCCGTTCGCTGATCGGAATGTAAAGTGACTTTCCAACGAGCGGCTCCGCGTGGTTGATATGAGTCACTCCGCGAAACTTAATGCGAACCTGCATTCCTTTCCAGTGGCTATCGATGATCTCTCGTCGAACGCCATCGAGAAACAGGCTTTCGCCTTCATCAAACCTCTCAGGAAAGTCTGTAAAAGGGCTCACTTTGACAAACCCTTCCAGACCGAAAACGCCCACAATCTTCCCGACCTCGGCCATGGGCTCAGATTCGGGACTCGATTGCGGGCGCTTTTTATCGGATCGCACAGGAGAAGGACTGAGTCCTATTCGGTGTCGACTTTGACAAAAGCCTTCAGCTTGGCTTTGGCGGCGGCGGCACTCACGACGTATCGGATTGCACTCACCACGCGACCAGCCTTGCCGATGACCTTACCGACATCGTTTGGAGCAACCTTTACGTAGTAGGTGACTCCGTTTCGATCGGTTTGCTCGTTCACCGAAACCGCTTCCGGTTCGGCGACGATTGTCTTGACGACGTATTCAATCAGTGGGCTCAGGCTCATGCTTCAGCTTCTGGAGTCACTTCTTCTGTAGCGACGGGGGCTTCGGCGACAGCTTCTTCCACTACTGGAGCGGGCTCAGCCACGGCAGGAGCCGCTTCTTTCTTGGCTTCAGCAACAGGGGCCACAACCGATTCTTGGCTCATGGCAGCAGTGCGCTTGTCCAGGCTCTTGTACTTCTTCTTTGCGTCTGGTCGGGCTTCGAAGAATCGATCCAACACGCCCTTCTTCTTGAGCATGTAGGCCACGGTCTCAGTCGGTTGAGCACCCACCATCAGCCAGTGCAAGGCTCGCTCTTCGTTGATTTCAACGAGGGCAGGCTTTGCGATCGGATTGTATGTTCCGATGATTTCTACGAAAGCACCGTCTCGGCCGGCGGTGGACTTTGCCACCACGAGTCGGTAGAACGGTCGGTGCTTGTTACCAAGTCTTCGAAGTCGAATTTTTACCACTGTGCGATTTATCTCCTAAACTGTTGCAGACCTTGATTTACCGGCGCTTGAATTTCTTCATGCGTTTCGAAACCTTCGAGAACTCCTTCATCTGGCGGCGCATGTTATACAATTGACTCACAAGTCGATTCACGTCTTCGACGGTGCGTCCGCTGCCAGCGGCGATTCTCTTCCTCCGCGAACCATTGATTATATCCGGATTCGTCCTCTCTTTTGGAGTCATGGAGAGGATAATGGCCTCAATCTGTCCCATTTGACCCTCATTTATCTGGTCTAAGGCCTCATCTGGGATCTGTGCGCTCAGTCCGGGGATCATTTTCATGAGGGATTTCAGGTTCCCCATCTTCTTGATCATCTGAAATTGTTGGAGCATGGTGTTGAAGTCCATTTGCCCCGTGCTGATCGACGCCTGCATTTTTTCCGCATCTTCTTGCGAAAAGGCTTGTTCCGCCCTTTCGATGATGCCCATCACATCGCCGAACCCCAGAATTCGCTCCGCGACTCGTTGGGAATGGAAGGTATCGAGGGCGTCGGTTTGTTCACCCACACCCAGATAGCGGACCGGGACTCCGGTCGCCTTTCGAACGCTCAGGATCGCCCCGCCCCGGGCGTCGCCGTCTAGTTTTGTGAAAATGCAGCCGGTGAGTTCGAGCTTTTCGTGGAAGGCCCCGGCGACGTTGACCGCCTCTTGACCGGTGGTCGAATCGAGTACCAAGAACGTTTCGTTAGGATTCACGGCCGCCGAAATCGCCTTGAGTTCGGCCATCAGCGGCTCGTCGATCGAGAGTCGTCCTGCCGTATCAACGATGAGAACATCGTTGAGCATGTATCTCGCTCTCTCTAGAGCCTGCTTGGCAATCTCCACCGGGCTGGTGCCGTCGGTTTTTGCAAAAACGGGCACCTCAATCTGTTCGCCGAGCACTTCGAGTTGGTGAATGGCGGCGGGGCGCTGTGTGTCACAGGCCGCGAGCAAGGGCTTCTTTCCTTGGCGCTGAAGCAAGCGGGCAAGCTTTGCCGTGGTCGTCGTCTTTCCCGAACCCTGGAGCCCGGCCATGAGGATCACGGTGGGCGGGGCACTACCCCAGTTGAACTTCGTTTCTTCTGGCCCTAGCAACTCGACAAGCTCGTCGCGGACGATCTTGATGATGGTTTGGTCGGCGTTGAGCGTGCCAAAGAGATCTTCGCCAACGGCTTTTTCCTTCACCGACCCGATGAACTCTTTCGCTACCTGATAGTTGACATCGGCTTCCAGCAAGGCGACTCGCACCTCGCGCATGAGATCATTGACATCAGACTCGGAGAGCCGACCCTTCCGTCGGAGGCCGACCATCAAGTTTCCAAGGCGTTTCGTGAGGTTATCGAGCATGCCGAGTCAAATTGTACCGGTGCAGGAGGTCATCCCTTCGGGACAGAAGGATCGGCTTGCTGAAGACGTTGAATCTCGGCTTCGTTTGCCGGCGGCGATTCCCAAAGGGGGGCTCGCTGTCGCAAGGTGGTTTGGAAGGCAGTCGGCAACTTTGAGAAAGAGTCCACTCGTTCGGCCACGAGCTGAATCACGCACTTGCCGGTGCCAAACGCAGGCGGCAGATCGCCAAATCGATTCCAACTCAAGACCCGCTCGCCCTTTCCCACAATGAAGTCGTAGTTTTCATAGGCCTCAATCTTTCCTCTCGGGGTCTCCACGCTCACAAACAGGGGGATGCTAAACACGGTCCTCGACCCGACGACTCGGGCACGCGCCATCTCTGCAGAAACGGTTTGGATTCTTGGTGCTTTTCCTTGCGTGACCGTGGCGACAAGTTTTTGGTTTGCCAACGTGTACTGGATACGCTGGTAGGGATATTCGATGTGGGTGACCGGGCGGCCCTCCCAAGAATCCAAAACGGCTCCGCTCACGGGGTCTTTATAGAAGAACACCTTTCTACTGAGCTGAAGGGCAGACGTCGGGGTGCTCTTCTCGCGTACTAGGCGAGCCGTATCGATCCCCTCCACCTTCGCGACAAGTTTGCCTTCGGGATAGGTGTACATTTCGCCGAAGCAATACCAGTACACCGGTTTGCCCACTCCCACGCGATTCTCCACAAACTTTGCGAAGAGACTTCCATCAAACGAAACATCTTTGTATGTGGCCTGAGACGCAAGAAGGGCCAAAACAGCAGAGACGACCATGATAGGAAAGGTACCTTGATACGTCATGATCCCTAGATTCGATCCATGATCGACATTCGCTCTAGAAGGTAACTTACTCAATAATGAATCGCGCCCTTGTTTTGCTCGCAGTCGCAGTCGCTTCGCCCAGCTTCGCCGCCAAGTTGACGGTGAAGAGTAAGGTTTGGAAAGAAGATTTCAAAGATTACGCATCTGTCGGTGGCAACACCCCGGTTTTTGAGGGGAATAGTCCCATGGCAAAGTTTGTCAACGCCGCCGTGGATAGCTTCACAAAGAAATCTTGGAAATCTGTTCGAGACATGGCCGCCGAAGAAATGCCAGCCTTGAAAAAGGGCGGTTTTGGCAACAAATATGGTCAGTGGTTTATGTACGACATGTTCACCGCCACGACCGAGTTGGTGAGCTTCAATCTCGAAGAGTCCCCCTATTACGGTGGCGCGCACCCTGGGCTGGCTCGCACCGGCATGAATTTCTATGCCGATGGGAAAACCGTAAAGGCGTTTGGCCTGAAGGACCTCTTTTCGGCCTCCAATCTTGAGTCTCTCGTCACGACGGTGAACTCGATGGCCCTCAAGAGTGACCAAGCGGAGTTTATGCAAGAAGGATTTACCGGTCAGATCGAAGCGGACCAAATGAAAGATTTCGCCATCGACAGAAAGGGCTTTCACTTTTTGTTCGAGCCTTACGAACTGGGTTCGTGGGCAGCCGGGCCGATCACCATCACGGTTCCAATGAATGAGGTCGCGCCGCTCCTGAACTCCTCTTGGCGTCGGCGAATTGAGGCGGCAACGCGTCAAAATTAAGGTATGTCCGCAACCGGTACCGAAAAACAACTTATCCAGCTCGGTCACTCGCCAGATTCTGACGATGCATTCATGTTTTGGGGCCTCGCCAGCGGTGAGGTGCAATCCCCATACGAATTTCATCACATTCTTCGAGACATTCAAACTCTGAACGAGTGGGCGATGGAGGGCAAGCTCGAATCTTCGGCTGTGAGTGTCCACGCATTCGCCTACGTCGCGGATAAGTACGCGCTGCTTCGTCACGGCGGATCGTTTGGTGAAGAATACGGTCCCATGATCGTGGCTGAATCGGAGCTTTCGCTTGATGAGCTTCGCGAGACCGTGATTGCCGTCCCGGGCCTGCTCACCAGCGCCTACCTGCAACTCAATTTGTGGTTTGTCGACAAGTTTGGCGAGGGTGTCAAGCCAAAGTACGAAGTCGTGCCCTTCGATGAGATCATCGATCGAATCAAGGACGGAACGTACAAGGCGGGACTTATCATTCACGAAGGGCAACTAACCTACGGTCGTGATGGCCTTGTGAAGCTCGCCGACATGGGCATCTGGTGGAAGGAAAAGACCGGTCTGCCGCTTCCGCTGGGTGTGAACACGGTTCGCAAGGACCTGGGTCCAGAGGCCGTCACTGAAATCAGCCGCTGCATGAGAGAGAGTATCTCGGCAGGATTGAACAACCGTGAAAAGGCTCTCGAATACGCGCTCCAGTTTGCGCGGGGCATGGACACGGAAACCAGCGATGAGTTCGTGGGAATGTACGTGAACCAGCGCACGCTCGATATGGGCGACGAGGGTGTCCAAGCCATTCGGCTGCTTCTTTCCGAAGGTGCAAGAATCGGCTTGGTCCCGGCTGTTCAAGTCGACGTCGTAGACTGACCTCTATTGAAAGAAAGAATGGGCTATCTCCAACATTGGAGATAGCCCATCGTGCATTTTCTAGACCGTGTGAACGCCTTTACTTCGCGCTCTTCTTGGCTCGCTTGCGGAGCATTGCTGCTGCGCCCATGGCGAGACCAAACATGGTGCCGGGCTCAGGAACGGCCATGATGTAGTCCTGGTGGCAGTTGTTGGTGAGTCCATAGACTCCTGCCATCGGGGCACCATTCTTCTCTTGCAAGAGACCGGTCTTGAGTGTGTTGTAGTATTGCGTCACGGCGGAGCTCATTGGCTGACCGACTTGGAATTTGCCCTTGCTGACGTCGATAGAACCAGCGGTTCCGTCGAAATCATAAAGCACATCCCAGGTGATCATTTGGAACGCAGCCGCGTAGTCGTTGTTCTTTGTGGTGAAGGCGTTGCCCATCCCAGAAGCAGAGCTCGATCGGATCAACTTGTAGAGACCCTCGATCTTCATGCTCTTGTTTGCGGCACCTTTCAGTGCCTCAAGGCCTTCGAGCGTCACGACTTCATAGCGATTCGTGTTCTTTGTGTCTGTCCACTGGCTGAGGTCCACACAGTAAACCTTTTGCGTCGTGTTGTTGTACGGGGTGAGGCCAGACTGAAGGGTAGCCTTCGACAGCTTGAAGTTTTGTTGGTTGGCGGCAAGGTTGACCTTGTTGCCATTGAACTTCACTTGTTGGTTTCGTCCCGCTCCCAACCCTTGGTACTTGAGGTCCACAGTCTTTTCCCAGGCGAAGGCTTGGGTTCCGAGTGCGGCAACGGCGAGAATAAGAATAGTTCGTTTCATGGTTTGCTCTCCTTTCACGGTCTTCATCGAAATGCAATGAGCCAGACTGGCTTGATCCCCTACATTCAAAGATCGTGCCAGGAAATCTGCTTCTGCAGAAAACCAGGTGAGACTGCGAGCCGGTAATCCCGAAAAGCCCGTAAGAGGGCGGGGCTACTCGGATTCGCTTCTAAACGTGCTCGGGAGGAACCGGAGCTTGAATTCTCGGATAGCGAACCGATCCGTCATGCCCGCCACATAATCCAGCGCACCTTGCACACCATCGAAGCCATCGGGAGCCCCCGAGGCCACGTAGTCCATGAAAATCATCTTGACCATGCGCTTCGCCTTATTAATGTCCGGGTACAGCACGGGGTACTTCGTATACACCTCTTCGAAAAGCCACTCTTTCAGGAGGTTCATGCTTTTCAGCATGGAGGGACTGAGCGAAACGGTATCCGTATCTCGGCTACTCTCCAAGAGGTCTTCAACCATCATGCCAACTCGGGCTCCGTGGCGCATTCCAAGGTGCGAAAGTTCAGACGGCAGTTCTCGGATGATGCCGCTCCTGAGAGCGTCGTCGAGGTCATGGTTGAGATACGCGATGCGGTCGGCGACGCGCACCACGGCCGCTTCCATCGTCGAAGTAGGAATTCCGTCTTCGACGGCGAGGTCCTTTCGGCCCTTGCTATGGCCCATGATTCCCATTCGCACCTCGTGCGTGAGATTGAGCGGCTCGAGGATATCGACGACCCGAAGAGACTGATCGTAGTGGCGAAACTCCGCCGGGCCACCGGCGATTTCCGAAACGGCCTCGTCGAGGGCGGCTTCGCCAGCGTGGCCAAACGGAGGGTGCCCCACGTCGTGCCCCAGGGCGATCGCTTCGATCAGATCCTCGTTCAACGCCAGGGCTCGCCCGATGGTCCTCGCGACTTGACTCACTTCGAGGGTGTGCGTCATGCGGGTTCGATAGTGATCGCCCTGAGGATCAATAAAAACTTGAGTCTTATGCTTGAGGCGGCGGAACGCCTTGGAATGCAAAATTCGGTCGCGATCGCGCTGGAACGCGGTGCGGACAGAATCCGGCTCTTCGGGGCGGACCCGGCCTTGGCTCTCGCTGGAACGCATGGCATTCCGAGACAGCGTCTCATTTTCTCGCCTCTCAATCTCGGCCCGAAGATTCGTTTTGATCATGTTCTTATGCCTTTAAGGACGTTGACGGACGAAGGACAGTCGCCCCACCCCACAATAAGTATGCAATACACTGTGGGCATGAGCACGAGAGTGAGGGACGTTTACGACGCGATTGACCGCATTGCCCCCTGGCGGATGGCCTTGGATGGGGACCGGGTAGGCCTCAACGTAGGAGATATGGATGCCCCGGTTGAACATGGCCTCTTGACCTTCGATTCTAGCCTCGCCTCCATTGCGGCGGCTCGACAATGTCAAGCTCAATTGATCGTGGCGCACCACCCGGTTCTGTGGGCTCCATTGAAGACTCTCACCACAGATTCGTACAACGAAAAAAGAGTTCTTGAGTTGGTGCGAGGAAACCTCAGCCTGCTCGCCGCTCATACGAACTGGGATGCATGCCCGGGCGGACTGAACGATTGGCTTGCTGGGGCACTAAGTCTTCAAGAGGTTGAGGCATTTGGGTCCAGCACGCCGGTGGACCTCTATAAGCTCGTTGTTTTTGTTCCGAGTGGTAACCGGGAGGTGGTTTTCAAAGCCGTGTGTGGCGCCGGGGCCGGCCAGATCGGCGAATACAAAGATGCGGGGTTCTGGGGGCCCGGGATCGGAACGTTCTTACCCACCGGGGCGGCGAAACCCGCCATTGGTCAGGTCGGAAAAAGGGAAGAAGTGATGGAAGATCGCCTGGAGGTGATCGTCGAAGGGCACAACCGTAGCGCTGTCGAATCTGCCTTGCGATCGACGCACCCCTACGAAGTCCCGGCCTATGAGTTTTACGCCGTGGGGACCGACGCGGGGCAGGGCATAGGCCGGATCGGAAACCTTCCTCGGCCGATGAACCTCCTCGAGTTCCGGGCGCACCTCGATACGCACCTTAGCACTCGAACGATGCTGTGGGGCGATGCGAAGACTCCGATCCAGAGAATCGCTGTCGTCGGCGGCGCCGCCGATGATGAGTGGCAAGCCGCCCAGGCCCTTGGCGCCCAGGCGCTTGTGAGTGGGGAAGTCAAGCAGCATGTCGCCCTGGAGGCGTCGGAGTCTGGTTTTGTGATGGCCGCGGCGGGGCACTATGCCACCGAGCATCCAAGCATGCAGGTCCTGCTGGAAAAGCTGTTGACCGAGGTGCCTGGGGTGAAATGGGACCTCTTCACGCCTGATCCCGGCCAGTCTGGTCGCCCTCTTTAACCTATTCTTGCGAGGAGTCCTTCCTTCACCTGGGGCCACATCTCGCGAAAGATGGCATAAAAAGCGGTATCGCGAAACTCGCCGAAGGCGTTGAATCGATGCCGCTTGAGGATCCCTTCAAAGTCGGCTCCGAGCTTTGAGATCGCGGCCCGCGAGTGAGCGTTTCGGGCGTCGCACTTGAGAGTGACCTTTTCTGCATCCAAGACCTCGAACGCGTATTGGAGAAGCAGAAACTTGCACGCCGGATTGACTTGGGTCCCGCGCGCGTCGGGCGTGTACCAAGTCATGCCGATCTCGACATGGCGGTCGGCGGGGCGGATGTCCATGAGGCTCGTGGCCCCGAGCGCCTTTCCGGTCGCCAGGTCTTCGACCACGAAACATTGGACGCTTGATTCGTTCAGGAGAAACTGGGCAAAGGGCCGAAACCCCGAGACCGTCGCTTCGGTCGGCATTCCGGTGACGTAGTACCGAAAGGTTTCCATCGTCGCCGTTTCTACCAACACGGTTTCATCGCCCTCTCGGATCGGTCGAAGCCGAACCGGCGCGTGCTCGAGCGTCGGAGGATTGGACTTCGGATGCGGCATCGGCTGTCTCATGTGCCTATTGTGGTCGAATCGAGTGCGGCGCGCCTTGCCTCCGCCCCCCGAAGGACTCGCCCCTTCGGGCGAGACTCTTTCGGGTCCCCCCGCCCGACCCCGACTCCGTCGGGCTCTTCCCGGCGAGAGTCGGCGGCGCTGGTGTGTTGTGGTGGACCGCTCGGGGGCATCCGTCGCCCTTTTGCCACCCCGTCGGGGGTGGCAAAAGGGCGGAAAAGGGTTTGGCTTGGGCCCGAGCCCCCCACCGTCTTGACAAAACCTCTCCACTTCTGTCAATATGCAACAACTATGTTGCATATTGAAGATTCCATAGTTCGAGTTGTCAAACTCTCTGCCTCCCGCGCTGAGGTGTGGGCCCGATCGTTCGGAACTCCCCAGGCTCTTTCCAGTTGGTTTCCCGAGCGGGTCGAAGGAGAGTTTCGCCTCGGAGAACCCTTCTTTCTTGTCTGGGGCGAACACCGATGTGAATGTCGGCTTGTCGAATTCGATCCAGAGTGTGCGCTGGCCTATCAATGGCATCCGGGAGAAGCGGTGTTGCTCTCAGGTCTCCCCGAAGAAGAATTGACGACGGTGAGATTCACTCTGCTCGATGCCGCCGACGGTGGGACCGAGGTCCATATGGTCGAGTCCGGCTTCAACCGTATCACCGAGAGCCGCCGCGCCAAGTGCTTCGAGTCGAATTTCAACGGCTGGGACGAGGAGCTCCCCAAGCTGTCGAAGAGCTACGAATCCTGATGGACGAAGTCTTTTTCGCTCTCGCCGATCCCTCGCGGCGGGCCATGCTCGAACGGCTCGTGCAAAAATCGCCCCAAACCACCGGCGAATTGCTGCAGGGTCTCGGGACGACACGTCAAGGTGCCGCAAGGCACCTCGCCGTCCTCGAAAGGTCTGGCCTTGTCGTGAGCCGCCGCTCCGGCCGCGAGGTTCTGAGAGAGCTCAAGCCTCAACCGCTTCGCGGGAGCCTGGCGTGGATGGCTCAACTCGAGACCGCCTGGGATGCCCGGCTTTCTCGGCTTGCTACTGATTACGCCGATTCGGACTGATCAGACTTGGAACGCACATTCAACGAAAATCCCCCTCTTAGGCGAGCCTAAGAGAGGGATTCTGGAAGAAGAACGGACTTCCGATTACTTCTTTCGGCGGCGAAGCATTGCGGCAACGCCGAGGCCGAGAGCGGCCATGGTAGCAGGCTCGGGCACTGCTTCCACCTTGTATCGACCACCAAACTGGTCCATCGTGAACTTGTACAGACCTGTTGAAGGAACGTTCAATTGAATGTTGTCGGCAAAAGTTCCGAAGTCCTTTCCAACCGAGACATCCCAGTCGCCGGCTTTGCGGAACTTGAACTCATAAGAGCCAGAGTTGATGGAAATCGTAGTGGAGTGGAGTCCACCACCAAGATTGGTGAGCGTTCCAAATGGGCTTGCCCAACCATTGACGCTTCCCATCAGATCCCAATCATAGGCGCCGGTATAGGAAACTCGGCGAGAAGTCGAAGGTTCCCAGCCATCGGCGATCGGGGCGTCCCAGAACGTGACAACGGCAGAACCGGTGGCGTCAAATCGGACACGGGAGTCGCCGGCAGGGGCAGAGTCAGACCAGTCTCCGAGGGCAACCTTGAACTTCGAGGTTGTGCCAGGCGTACCAGTCATGGTGGCTTGGAACTTACCGCCACCCAAAGCTGTCATTGGTGTGACGTTATTCCAGCCGTTAAATTCCCCTTTGAGGAACCACTGCGCGTTTGCGCCCGCTACGAGAAGGGATGCGAGTCCCAGGGAAAGAATAAACTTTCTATTCATTTTATTTCTCCTTTGAAGCGGCGACCTCAAAACTCTGATGGCACAATCCGCACCACTAATATACAGCAAGAATCGAACCTGAGAATACGAATTCTCAAAGATCAGGTGAAGTTACTGGGAGGTTTCAGGCAGCGAGCCTTGTCCAAGGGCACTTTTGGGCCTCGACCCATCCCCTAGCGACGTCCGCAGGCACAGGGCGTGAATAGAGAAATCCTTGGGCCATTTCGCACCCGAGATCGCGCAACATCGCTTCCTGAATGGGGGCCTCGATGCCTTCGGCCACACAGGTTTTTCCCAGCGACTTTGCCAATCTCACCACCGTCGCCGCAATCTCTGCGGTGACTGGGTCGTCTACCAGCCTCACACAAAAGGCTCGATCGATCTTGATCGTGTCAAAGGGAAGGCTCGCGAGGCTGTGAAGCGATGAAAAACCTGTCCCAAAATCATCGATGAGGATAGGAAATCCCTGAGCCCGGAGGTTGGTGAGTGTCTCGATGACAAGCTCGTCTTGAGAGCCCATTTTCGATTCCGTCACCTCAATTCCGATCTGCGCGGGAGAGAGCCCGAACCGATTTGTCACAAAGCTCACGTGGTCGGTAAATCCAGGATTCAACTGCAACGCCGAAGCGTTCAGCGTCACTTTTCCTGCGAACGAGCGGGGGAGCGATGCCGTGAAGGCGATGGCTTCTTCCGCTATCCATGTACCGAGCAACGACATGAGATCGTTTTCCTCGGCAATACGAATAAACTCATTCGGCGGCAATACCGTCTGCCCGTCGCGAATCCATCGAGCGAGGGCCTCAAAACCCACGAGCTCTCGCGTTTGCAAATCTACGATGGGCTGGAAGAAGAGTTTGAACTCGTCTGATCCTATCGCGTTGTGGATTGCAACCGCATGTTCCATGTCAGCCAATTCTTGTTCGGGTTGTCCCTTTGAGAATGCATAGACAATCTGACGAATCTCGTCGGGGTCAAATGGCTTCTTCAGAATGAGCAGGTTTGGACACGGGCCTAGGTCTGAATGGATGTCTTCGATCGAGTGATCGCTATAGGCCGTGGCAAGCACGATCTTCTGATCGGCATGGACCTTCCAAATCTCCTGAATGGTTCGCAGGCCATCCCAGCCTGGTGGCATCCGCATATCCACGAACGCGATGTCAAATCTTCGGCCCATTCGAAGATTCGCCAGGATTTGCTGCAGGCCATCTCGGCCCTGAGTCGCCGTCGTGACTTCGACATTCTTCAAGATCGTGGATCGAGCAGGTTCCAGCACCTTGCCGAAGAGCTTTTCCTCTAACAGGTCAACCTCAGAATGAGACTCAGACTGGCTATTGAGAATTTTCTTGTAATCCTCAAGGATGTCCAGATTATCGTCTATCACTAGGACACGAATAGGTCGGTTCATTTATGCAGCTTTCCTCACGATACGTTCCGCAGGAATGTCGAGAATCATTTGGGCGCCCTGGTGTACGCCTTCACTGGTGGCGGTCAGAGTCCACCCCATTGTCTGCGCTGCGTTTGCGCAGTAGTGCAACCCAATTCCGGTGCCATGACGTTTTGTCGAGAAGCCTTGATCGAAAATAGACACGAGTTTGTCGGCGGGGATACCGATTCCGTTATCCTCCACGATGATGGAGGCACCGCCTCCGGGGAGCTGATTCGTGTAAATCCGAATCGATTTGTCTACGAGCCCTGGGGTTGAAAGGGCCTCTTTCGCGTTCGTGAGCAAGTTCGTTAAGACCTGAACCAAGGTGATGGGGTCCCCTTTCGCCACAAGTTCCTCGCTGATCTGGGCATCGCACTG